>CAIXLU010000017.1 GCA_903920315.1 uncultured Oscillochloris sp. | reverse complement strand
GGCTATTCGTATATTCGCGTCCTATTCGTGGTCGGCGCGGCATGGCCTTACAGGTGTTCTGATTCGCTGCACCCAAAACCTAAAACCCAAAACCCAAAACCTAAAACCCAAAACCCAAAACCCTGCCTACTTGTTCGGGTCACTCGCCTCGTTGCCGGTGACGGCATCGAGCCAGAGGATCGGACTGTTGTCCTTGGGTGAGATCACGCCCCAGACCGGGCCGGGTGTCCCCTTCAGGTTGATCAACTGAAGGTCGTAGGCCGTATTAGGTTCAACGGTAACCTTCAGAGCCGGGGCGCGCTGCGCAAACAGTTCCATCACCTTGTCGCCATCAATCACATTGCTTATGTCAATCGGCAGCTCCGGCTTGGGGATCTCACCCAGCGGCGAGAGAATGCGTGAACCGCTGTACTGGCCGTTTACGACCTGCACAAACAGGTCGGAACCCTGCTTGCTCGCGGCGCGAAATTTATAGAACCAGCCGAGGGCGGTGGGCGGGTTTCCCAGGTTCGCAAGCATCACCCGCGAGGGGACGATCTCGTAGAGCTGAGCATCTGCGCCAAAATTCTGCTTGGCCCAGTCAAGCGCGACCTGATAGCCTTTGAGGACCGTCCCGCTGCGCCCGTCGTCGGTTGCGACAGGTGTAAGCGAGGTCGGGTTTGGGTAGGCATCGGTAACCACCGGCACAGATGGCACGGGGTAAGCACCTTCGACAGTCGCACTCTGTACAACAGTTGGCGTCACCGAAACAGGGGTGGTCTTATACGGGAGCTCTGCCGGCGTGCTAGAGCATGCGGCGAGGAACAGCGCGCCAGCCAGCGCGAGTGCGGTCTTGGTACGCGAAGAGGTCATGTGAGGTTCTCCTAAATGATGATGTAGAGGTAATACCGCAAAACTCGCCCTGTCACCAGCACAACCGCGCCCCATGTCACCCTGAGCGAAGCGAAGGGTCTGTCAGGAGACCGGGATAGATGCTTCGCTTCGCTCAGCATGACATGACAGGGTGACTTTTGCTCTATTGCGGGTAGAGGAGTACGAGCGATAACAGCAAGAATGCAGGGCTACTATACCTAGTAGCCCTGCATTCTGTTGTCGCATCAGGACATACGGGCCAGCTCTAGGCGGTAGCCTAGTTCGGGAAGGCCGAGAGGACGAAGAGGAAGTCGTTCGGGGACTTCGCTGCGCGGTACGAGGTCAGGGTCTTGTCCGTGTTGTGCTGAACGATGACCACCAACGGCTGTGCATTGCTCGACGTGACCGTACCGGCGGTCACAACGCCTGCCGCCAGCTTGTTGTCGGCGTAGCTTGCCAGGTGTACAAAGTTCACCGTTGCGCCAGCCGCAACAGCCGTCTGCGTCCAGGTCGTCCCATTGGCGTAGGTCAGGGTGATGTCCGTCGCGGCCGTGCCGGCGTTCTTCACCGAAACCGCCGTGAAGTAACCGAAGTAGTTGTTGAAGATCGCGGGCACGCTGGTGGAGACGGTCGAAGCAACACTGGAGGTGCTGTAGCTACCGAAGGCCGGGTTGGTCGGGTCGGCAACGGTGAGGCTGCCAACAGCCTTGCGCTGGATGTTCGCGAGAGCCACGATGCTTCCGCCCGTCGTGGTAACCGTGGCCGAGAGCAGACCCTTGGCGTTGCCGCTAGACAGGCCCGTCTTGTTCGGCTGGAAGCGCTCAGCCGACTGGTTCGGCTTGAGAACCAGCGAGTCGGTGACGCCATCGCTGTAAGTGATCGTCACATTCGCCGTCGCGGCGGCGTCAACGTTCTGGACGGTGAGCGACGAAACGAAGCCGTAGTACTGGTTGTAAAGAGCACCAGCGTAGGCCGTCGCGCTACCGGCGGTGAAGGCATTGTAGCTACCGACACCGGCGTTCCCTGCGGTGGAGGACCAGATGTTCGAAACACCGACGAGGAGCTGGGCGTTGGTGGACTTGACCACCACGCCGTAGATCCCGGTGTTACCACTCGTCAGAGCGGCGAAGAGGGGGTCAAGGGCGCTGAAGGTCTTAGAAGCGTTGGGCGCGATGGAACCCAGCGCAACGTCCGACGCAGCAACGGCACCGGTAATACCGTTATAGAAGGTAGCCGTAACTGTTGCGGCGCTCGATCCGGTGTTCTGGATGACCAACTCGCTCAGGAAGGTGTAGTAGTTCTTGTAGAAGGCCGGGAAGTAGAGGGTATCCTTGGCACTCGCGGCTTCCACGCCCTCGTAGGAGAAGGCCGACCAGGGAGCCGTCGTGCTGCTGTCGGTCGAGCTGTTCACCACAGCCTTGACCTTCTGCGCGCTGCTGATCACTGCCGAATACTGGCCAGAGGTCAGCCCGGTGACGGCGGTGGGTACGTAGAACTCCACCGAGGCACCAGTGGCGATGGTATTCGTCGGGTTGAAGGTGTTGGCCAGCGTGCCAGCCGAGTCGTAGAAGGCAATGCTGTAGTTGCCCGTGGTCAGATCCGCCGTACCTGCATTTTGAACCAGGATGGCGCTGCCCCACTTGCCGGGGATATTCGTACCATTCTGAACCTGGGCGTAGGTGCTTGTGCCACCAAACGCGAATGAACCTGCGGCGAGGGTGAGTGTCATCAGGCCGAGCGCAGCTCGTTTGACCGATGTGAACATAACGACTTCTTCCTCCAACATACTAATCTGCGAAGCTACCAGACAGAACACCGAGACGTTTCTATGATGCTCTGGATGCCACTATAGCAGATGGATGATGTGACTTCAATAGTACCTATGAGTAACGCTCCTGCGGCGACATGGCTTTGGAACGCCAAAAAAGGCTCTAATACTTTCGTACTATCGGGTGGGTTAGGCGAAAAATGAGGCTTAGAGCCACCAGATAGCTAAAGGAATCGCACGGCCCCGGTGTCGAGATCGTAGACAGCACCCGCGATTTTCGCCTTGCCCTGTGCGATCAGTTCCGCAAGGACAGATGATGTTCTGAGGGTGGCAATTGTGCGCGTGACGTTTATCTCGATTGCGTTATCGAGCAGATCACCGGGCCGGGCGTGGGCTGCCTCAACGGCGGGAGTGATCGCCTCCACCAACATCGCAATGTCGCCAGGAGCCTCACCACTGCCCTCCAAAAGCTCAATGGTTGCCTTGACCGCACCGCAGCGCTCATGGCCAAGAACCAGGATCAGCGGAATCTTCAGTTCGGCCGCACCAAACTCGATGCTCCCCGTTACGGCGCGATCAAGCGTATGACCGGCGGTGCGGATCACGAAAAGGTCGCCAAGGCCACGGTCGAAAATAAGCTCGGGCGGCACCCGTGAGTCAACGCAGCCGAGGATGGTGGCGAAGGGTTGCTGACCGGCGGCCACCGTGGTGCGGCGGGACGGGCTGCTATTGGGGTGGCCCTCTTTGTCGGCCACAAAGCGCTGGTTGCCCTCACGCAGACGAGATAGCGCCTCGTTAGGGTCAGTGACGACTGGTTCAGGAGAGGCCGTAGAAGGAACCAGGGTGGGAGGAGTCACCATTGATGCCGAGGAACTACAGGCGGTGAGTCCCGCACTCAGGATGCCCAATCCGGCGAGACGAAGAAGATCACGACGGGGCAGACGATCAATAGGCATGATGTAGGTTCCTCAGCAGTACGTGATAAGAGAGATTTCCAGACCACCATGCGGCTCCGCCGCACACCACCCAAAGGGGCCGTAGGGGCGCGTCGCGACGCGCCCCTACCCGACATCGGGCTATGTTCACGTTAGAGATCAGAGCGCCGGTTGCTCCGCGTCGTCGGGGGGCGAGGAGGCGAGTTCTACCTCATCACTAGCCTCCAGATGGCGCATATCATTGATACTCAGCGTCTCCCAGTCTCCAGGGACACAGCGCAGGGTGCTGATGGAGGTATTTCCAATATGTGGGAAGCGGATGAATCCATCGCCATGAAAACTTTCAGCGTGGGCCAGGAGCATGCGGATGCAGCCGCCGTGCGTCACGAGGGCAATTGTCTCGCCGTCGCGGTGGGCAATGATCGCCTCAAGTGCCGCAACTACCCGCCTGCCCAGGGCGAAGAGTGTCTCCCCGCCGCCGCGAGGGATGTCCTGGCCCTGCTCAAGGAGCTTAGCCTCTATCGGGAATCGCTCGCGGATCTCGTTGTAGTGCATGCCGCTCCAGGTACCCAGATCAATCTCGCGCAGAGGTGGATAAAGCTGGACGGGCACACGTACAGCGGCACCGAGTTCCCAGGCAGTCTGGTAGGCGCGGGCGAGGTCGCTGCTATAGATCGCGTCGAACGAGATCTGCTCAGACTGGATTCGCTGGGCGAGCAGGCGGGCCTGTCGCAGTCCAAGATCGTTCAGTGGCACATCGGCGTGGCCTTGCCAGCGCCCCGCCAGGTTCCAGTCCGTCTCACCGTGGCGGATCAGGTAGATGGTGCTGGTCATCAGTGGTACTCCTCGCGCACGTTTGTAACGGTGTATGTGACGCTATCCGCTGAAATAATACCATAACCTCTGTGTCTCGAAGGATGCAGGACGAAGGAGCGAAAGTTGACAACCAGTTAAGGTGAAAGTACGATCATATCGCCATTCGGCGCATACACCGCATGGCAGGCACCCTTTTCACATAAGACACCTATGCGATTCGTGCACACACCATCGCGATAAAAATGGTCGCTGATGCTCGACTATCAGCTATCGGCTATCGGCTATCGGCTATTTTCACGGGAGGTTACACGATGTCAACAGTAATTCTTTATAACGGTCCGATCTATACATGTGATCCACAGATACCCGTTGTGCAAGCGGTAGCTATTCGCGATGGGCGTATCATTGCCTTGGGCAGCGAGGGCCATGTGCAGGCCACCACGGCATCAGCCGGTGGCAGTGAAGGCATTAACCTCCACGGGCGGGCGGTGCTGCCCGGTATTACCGACGCCCACGTGCATATC
>CAIXLU010000016.1 GCA_903920315.1 uncultured Oscillochloris sp. | reverse complement strand
TGTCGGGTAGGGGCGCGTCGCGACGCGCCCCTACGGTTCGTTTTCATCGCGGCGTTGTGCGCCATGCGCCTAAACAGCTTTTGCTTTTCTGCCACTATCTCGCTACGATAGATGCAAAGACCCTGACGAATCTACGTTGATAAACGTCTTGCGGGCCAGATGAGCGGGCAGGGAGAGTTTAATTTCACTATCAACCGTGGGGGAGTCTCCCGCACGCATGTAATGTGATGTTGTACCACTGTAGATCGTCGGGCGGCGTCCTGAGCGGCAAGGATGGAGTAACGTAATGAAACGTCAAAAAGGTCGCAAGGTGCCACCATCGGCACCCAAGCCGCGTGCGAACCACGACTACCCGCCGGGCTGGAGGCGCAACGACTGGGTGGTACCCTTCATCGGTGGCGGAGCCTGCATCCACCACGGCCACGATACCGACCCAGACGACCATAGCCTCTGCGGGCCGTCGATCTTCTGCTGCCGCAAGGCCGCTGCGCGCTATATGATGCTCTTCCCCCAAAGCAGCGAGGCCCATGCGAATTGGGAATTGATTGACGCAGACCATCTCTTGGGCTGGGTCGCCAACGGGGTGAATGTGTTCTACTTCATCTTCTGCGACCCAGATCGCCCCGATGGTCTGCTGGCCCTCGGCCTGAGCCACAAGGTGCTGCCGGACATCCTGCGGCGGCGCACCTCCCTGGATACCCACGCAGCGGCGGCGGATCGGCTGCTCTAGGGGCGCAATTGTGCCCTAACGGTACCCTGGGATCGTACCACCCAGACAAACCCGACCCCTACATGGTGCTGTTGGGCCGCCTCGCCGCCGATCAGGTTGGACGATTCGACTGGAGGTAGATGGACAGCGCTGCTCAAGGAACACCAGTGTGAGTGCGAGCGTGATGGTGAGCAACACAAAGGTGAAGGGTTTCATCGGTACCTCCTTCGATGACGATGGAGTCGCAACCCATTACGAGGACGGCTTCGCAGCCATGTCGTGGCGATCGATCTGCGTCACCATGAAACCGTCGCGATCATAGACCCGACCAACCATGGTCAGGGTGCCGATAATCCGGTCGGTCTCGTCGAAGATCATATAGCCACCGGGCTTGACGCGCAACCCAGTGGGTTCGCCACGTCGGTTCGTCATCGTGCCCGTCTCACGCACATTGGCCCCACGTAGCCGGATAAGCTTCCCGTACATTACCTGCTCCTCTCCTGTCGTCTGAGGTCTGAGGGTATGATAGGATGGGAGCGCGGCGGGTTCCAGCGGCACAACCTCACGAGTGTATCAGCGGATCGTGAGCGAGGAGCGGTGGTTATGGGCAGGATGTCGCAGTATGGTCAATCCCCACGGCTAACGGGGCTGGCGAGTGGTGTACGACCACAGGAATACGTTATCGAGCGAGAGTCATGTACGCTGGGACGGGGTGCAGACTGCGATGTGATCGTGGAGGGTGGGTTGATTTCGCGGCTGCACGCGACAATCACGTGCCAGGGGCCGCGCTACCTGATCGCGGACGCGGGTAGTCGCAATGGCACCTTTGTCAACGGCAGCCGAATCGGCGAGCCGCACCTGCTCGATGATGACGATCTGATCGGCCTTGGGTCGCCGGAAGCCAAAATGTGCTTTGTCGATCCTGACCCGACTGAACTGGCGGCAGTCCCCGATCCCACAGTGACTCCCGTCGAGCGTTTGCGCTATGATCCGCAGGCGATGACCTTCTCGCTGGATGGTAAGGTTCTCGACCTAACCCTGATGCAGACACGACTCCTGTTGCACATGTACCGCAATGCCGGAGCAGTGTGCGACCGTGAGGGTTGCGCTGAGGCGATCTGGGGGCGCGAGTATGAACCGGGGATGGATGCGGGGGCGCTCGACCAGGCTCTCAACAGCCTGCGCCGCGCCCTTGGTCGTGTGACCCCTGGGGCCAGCCTGATCCAGACGCGGCGCGGATTGGGGTATGTGCTGCATCTGAGTGGGGTGTGATGTTGCACTACCGCAAAATGCACGCTGTCCGGCACCGCCCGCCGTCGGGCTGAAGCCCTCGGCGAAGAACTGACGGCTCTTGTCCGGTGAATTCGCGCGATCCGGCACCGCCCGCCGTCGGGCTGAAGCCCTCGGCTAGATTGACGAAGCCCGCTGAAGCGGGCTGCATGAGCCCGCTTCAGCGGGCTTCGTCCA
>CAIXLU010000015.1 GCA_903920315.1 uncultured Oscillochloris sp. | reverse complement strand
CGCACGAATGTCGTGCGAACCCGACACCTTGCGTAAGGCAGATTGCAGATGTGCCGCAACAGGAGTCGCTGCATGTCCCCAAACTGTCACGTACCTGCGAACCTTGTCTCAAAGGCTACTCCTCACAGATGAGGCCGTCGCTGAGGTATACCTCAACGACGGCCCCGTCTGCAATCTGCAATCTGCAATCTGCAATCTGCAATCTGCCTATGCCGGCGAGATCTCGATCCAGTCGCGCTCCCCACCGCTCAGGGTTATGAAGAAATCGAAGACCGCCTTGAACAGTCCGTACTTCCGATCAAGCACGTCTTTCGCCAGCGTCTCCTCGCCGGGGCCAAGCACACGCGCCACGCCGTCAATCGTCTCGCCACGGGGGGTTCCCCTCATGTCAGACGGGCCGATCAGCACGCGCCCGTTGTTGCGGATGCGCTTCACCTTCCCCGCGTTCTTAGAAGTCATCACATAGACTTTGCCGCCACTCAGGGCAAACCAGATCGGGGTTGGCACTGCCTCACCACTCTTGCGGTAGGTGATCAAGTTGGCGTACTGATGCGTACTCAGTGCGGAAAACTTCGACTGATCAATCTGTGCCATGGTATCGTCGCTCCGTGCTACATCAAAATTTAGGGACAGCATTTCATTGTACCATGGGTCACAGATTATGTCAGGGCGCGATAAATCATAGCCCACTCGGCAAGCGTCACGGTCTCTGCGCGACGCATGGGATTCACATCGGCGGCAGCCAGCGCGGCCAGGGCCACGTCGCGAGAGAGGACGGTTCCTAGGGCTGCGAGGCCGCCGGGAAGGGCGTTGCCAAGTTGCTTACGTGGCTGGAGAAACCCAGCCTTGATAATGCGGAAGAGACCGGCCACGCTCTCCACATCCACCGCCAGTGCGGGGCGTCGGCGCATACGTAGCACCGCCGAGTCAACCGCTGGGACGGGATGAAAGCTGCTGGCAGGTACGCGGGCCACAATCTCTGGCGCGACATAGAGCTGCACGGAATGTGCCAGAACGCTCAGATCACCCTGGGTAGCACAGATACGCTCGGCCACTTCCCACTGCACCAGCACCACGCTCAGTTCCGGTGGCGGAACGCCCTCAAGGAAATGCCGCAGCACCGGCGCGGTAATGGCGTAGGGCAGGTTGGCCACAAGTTTATAGGGCTGAGGGCTGAGGGCTGAGGGCTGAAAGCCAGCTTCGGTGAGGATCTCGGCGGGAGAGATGCGCAGCACATCAGACTGGATGATCTTCAGCGAGGAGTCGGCGAACTCTTCAGAGAGGCGGGCGACCAGACGCTTATCAAGTTCAACCGACACCACCTGCCCGGCACGTTGCAGCAACTCCCACGTAAGGACGCCGAGGCCAGGGCCAACCTCAATCGCGAGGTCGGTGGCGCTCAACTCCGCAGCACGGACAATCGCATCCAGGGCCAGTGGGTCAATTAGGAAATTCTGGCCCATGCCACGGGTGGGCCGCAATTCGAGGGATCGCAGGGCGGCGCGGACACGTTGGGTCGAGAGATAGGGGTTATCCATTGGATCCTTGTAGGGGCGTTTCGCGAAACGCCCCTACTCAAGCGGCACCACAATCGTTACCTTCGTGCCTTCACCGATAGCCGACTCCATATCGGCCTGGCCACCGACGAGGCGGGCGCGCTCATCAATATTTAGTAGGCCGAAGGAGCCGCGCTTCTCGTAGGTGCGTAGGACGGCGGCTTTATCGAAACCGGCACCGTCATCCTGCACGATCGTATGCAGCAGCTTCGTCTCGCTGCGCATTCGCACCCAGATGTGCTTGGCCTTGGCGTGCTTGAGGGCGTTGTTCACTGCCTCTTGAATGATATTGAAGAGCGTACCCTCAGTCTTCGTATCCAAATGAATATCGCCGAGCTGATCGGTCTCAAGCACAATCTCCGTCCCGGCGCTATTGTTCTTGAATCGCTCAAGGTACTGCTCCAGCGTCACCTTAAGACCCTGAGTTTCTAGCACCAGCGGGCGCAACTCAAACAGCATCGTGCGGATTTCGTAGGTGGTGCGTTTGGCGAGGGCGCTGAGCTTATCCAACTCATCAATGACCCGCTTCGGGTCGCGTTCGAGCAGTTTCTTAATGAACTCTGCATTCATCACAATCGCCGCAACCGACTGAGCCGGGCCGTCGTGGAGGTCGCGGGCCAACTGGTGCCGCACTTCCTCTTCCTTCGAGAGCAGCTTGGTGCGCTCCTCTTTGAGGTCGAAGATCAACTGGGCGTTATGCAACGCGATGATCGCGTAGCTCGCCAATGCCGTGAGCATATCAATCTGCTCGCCAGTAAACGAGGCCGCCCGATCCGTAGCCACCACCATCAACCCATAGGTGCGCAGGGCCGCCCGCAGCGGGATGATGCAGGCACTACGACAGGAGCGCAGCGTATCAAACACCTGGAGGTCGCGCTGCTGGTTAATATCAACCGTGCGCGCCTCGGTGGCCCGCAGCACATCGGCCAGACCGTCCTTGGTCAGCGTGAGCTTACGGGCCTGGTCGGAGATATTAAGCGACTGATGTGCTGCCACATAGAGTTCATCCTCTTCACCCGAGGAGAGCAGCACAAAGCCGCAGGTGTAGGGCACCAGTCGGCGACTCTCGCGCAGAGCGGCCTCCAGCACATGGCGGTAGTCCATCGTCGTTGAGAGCGAGTAGGCCACCTCATAGAGCGAGCGCATCTGGTCGCGGTAGGCCCGTGCATCAATCAGCGCCTGATCCGATTGTCGCTCGGCCACTGCCACGCTCTGCCGGTTGCTCTCGCTCCAGCGCTCGGCTAAGGCGTTTGTCATCCAGGGGATCAGACTGAGAATCAAGCTACGCAGACCGAGGCCCACATACTCCAGCATTGCGATGGGGCGTAAATCAATGTAGTAGCGCGAGCCGAGAAATGCCGCCATGTAGAAGATCGCCGCCATGATCCCCGAGAGCAACCCGACAGACGAGTGCTGACGGATGGCGGCATTGATCAGCGGCAGCATATAGAGGGGGAAAAAGATGGCGTACTGATCACCGCCGAAGAAGGCCATCAGCGAGATAAAGCCAATATCAATCAGGTAGGCCAGACTGATCATGTGCCCCACGCCGGGCAGGAACACCGCAAGACTCGCCAGTAGGCTGAAGGCCGTGTAGGCCATCAGCATCACCACCAGCGGGTTGCTATCAATCCGTATCGGCCAGATCGGTGTTGTGGTAATAAATCGCGTGATCGCAAACAGCAGCAGGATCATCACCCAGCGAGCGAGGGTGTAAAATCGCTCGCTGCGAAGCAATTTCCAGCGATCAGATTCTGTAACAGGCGAATTTTGGGGTGGAATCGTCGTTGTGCTTACCTTCACAGGTACCTCGTGCGGAGCTTTGAGAGTTAAAAATTGAGAACGAATACGCCGAGCGCACTATTGGCAGCGACACGGGGGCTTTCCCCTGTCACCATTGTAAATAGCGCGCACTACGTCTTCCATTCTCAATTTTTAACTCCAAGGCATGTTTCAAATCAGCTTGACAGTTTGGGCAAATGCACCGCGTCCTGTTGCGGCAAATCTGCAATCTAAAATCTGCAATCTGAAATATGCCTAACGGTGCATCCCTCAGAGGGTCTTCAAAATCTCCAGCGTTGCGCGTACCGCGTCGGCTGACTTCGTTACCAGAGCCTTCTCCGCGTCGTTGAGCGGTAGCTCGATGATCTTTTCAACACCACCGGCCCCCAGCACCACCGGCACGCCGAAGTACATGTCGCTCAGACCGTACTCGCCGTTCAGGTAGGCCGCCACCGGAAGCACGCGCTTCTTGTCCTTGATGACCGCCTCGACCATCTGGGCCGTGGCTGCCGCCGGGGCGTAGTAGGCACTGCCGGTCTTCAGCAGGTTCACAATCTCGCCGCCGCCCTTGCGCGCCCGGTCCACGATGGCCTCAAGCCGGTCGGCGGCGATGAACTCGCTCACCGGGATGCCGGAAATCGTTGAGAAACGTGGTAGCGGCACCATCTCGTCGCCGTGGCCACCCATGAGCATGGCCTGAATATCCTCGACCGAGACGCCGGTCTCCAGGGCGATGAAGGCGCGGTAGCGCGCACTGTCCAGCACGCCAGCCTGTCCGATCACCCGCTCCTTGGGGAAGCCGGCCGTCTCGGCGGCCACGTAGGTCATCGCGTCCAGCGGGTTGTTCACCATGATGATCACGGCATTGGGCGAGAGCGGGGCCGCCTTCGAGATACAGTCGCGGGTGATGGTCGCGTTGACCTTGATCAGATCCTCGCGGCTCATCCCCGGCTTGCGTGGCGCACCCGAGGTTACGACGATCACATCCGAGTCGGCGGTGTCGGCGTAGTTATTCGTCCCCGTCACTCGTACATCGAAGCCCTCGATTGGTGCGGCTTCAAGGAGATCCAGACCCTTGCCCTGGGGAATTCCGTCTACGACATCCAGCAGCACAATGTCGCCCAGTTCCTTGGCTGCCAGCCAATGAGCGGTGGTTGACCCGACAAATCCAGCACCGATAATGCTGATCTTCTTCCGCATAGCGATCTCTTACTTTCTTTATGCTGAGGTGGGACATTTCGCCACAGCGTGATCCGATATAACGCCTCCGGCGATGTACCCAACAGTACGGGGCATTGTATCACAGGGGAAGACATGCATCAGACGTGGATTACCAGGGAGACAGGGGTGAGAATAGCCGATAGCCGATAGCCGATAGCCGATAAGGGAACTGGACAGCTTTCTAGTGCAGAATCTCCCCTCTCCCCTGGTGGGAGAGGGGCTGGGGGTGAGGGAGCAAGGCCGGTGCGAGATCGGCTTATGTGAAAAGTAGGGGAACCAGTTTTGCATAAACCCGCAGGGTGGCCAGTGCCGTGCGCTGCCAGCTAAACTCGTGCGCCCGGCTCAGTCCGCGCTCGCGCAGATCGCGGCGCAGATCTGGTTGATTCAGCAGGCGCACGAGACCCTCGGCAATATCGGGTGGGCTGTACGGATCAACCAACAGGGCGGCGTCGCCCACAACTTCGGGCAAACTGCTGGCGTTGGCGCAGAGTACCGGTGTGCCGCAGGCCATCGCTTCCAGGGGCGGTAAGCCGAAACCCTCGTAGTATGAGGGGAAGGCAAACAGAGTGGCCCCGCTGTAGAGCGCAGGCAGGTCGGCATCATCCACATTCGGCAGGAAGCGTACCCGTGCGCCCAGTCCGTGCGCCGCCACAAACTGGCGAATCTCGGGGTGCTTGGCATCCTCGTGCCCCGCCAGGATCATCTGTGCCGACCCGATTGGTCCGCCCGGATCTGCCCCCGCGCTGGCCTGTTCCCAGGCCCGAATGAGCCGCTCCAGGTTCTTGTGCGGCTTGTTGGAGCCAAGGTAGAGGACGTATGATGAGGGCAGATCGTAGCGCATACGCACCGCCATTACCGCTTCGGGTGGTTGCGGGGCGAACCGCTGTCCGGCGGCCAAAGGCGTCACCGCGATCCGCTCGCGGGGCACGCGGTAGCGGAGGGCCAAATCCTCGCGGGCGCTCTCCGAGATGGTGATCAGCGCATCGGCGCTACGCACCGCGAGGCCCATTGTCAGACGGTAGAGCAACCGCCCGCGCCACGAGAGCGTCTGTGGAAAGCGCCAGCCCAGCAGGTCGTAGATCGTGACCACCGAGGGGCAGGGCAATCCGGCGTAGGGCTTGATGAAGTAGGGCGAGTGCAGCAGATCCAGCCCAAGGGCGCGGACGCGCAGCGGCAGTTCGATCTGCTGGAGTGGCGAGAAGGGCGCGGAACGCAGCGGGGCCAACTCCACGCCGGGGAGCGCGGCGAGATCG
>CAIXLU010000014.1 GCA_903920315.1 uncultured Oscillochloris sp. | reverse complement strand
CGCCAGATGTTGCGCCGCGTGCGGATCGAAGAGCCCGGCGACACCGGCCTGCTCCCCGGTGAGCTGATCGAGGCCGCCGAGTTCCGCCGCCTGAACAACGATGTCGTTAGCCAGGGCGGTGAGCCGGCCACGGCGGCCACCGTGCTGCTGGGCATCACCAAGGCGTCACTGAACACCGATAGCTTCCTGTCGGCGGCATCCTTCCAGGAGACAACCCGCGTTCTCACCGATGCGGCGATCACCGGCAAGGTGGACTACCTGCGCGGCCTGAAGGAGAACGTGGTCATTGGCAAGCTCATCCCGGCTGGCACCGGCATCGAGAAGCGCATCGAGAAGCGCGATGAACTGGTGGACGAGATGGCGCGCATGATGGACCATGGACATACCAAAGTCGGGCCGGTGATTGTCGAGCGTACACCTGAAGAGGTGCTGCGCGCCGAGGCGCTGCTGGGCCTGGGTTCCCTTTCTGAAGCGTTGCCGGTTGAGAGCGTGAGTGCCGAGGTGCTGCGCGCACGCCTAGAGGCGCTTCTGAGTGGCGGCGACAGCGATGATGACGAGGAACTCGAACGTGATGGCGAGGAGGAGGGCGATCTGCCCCCCGACGAGGAATAAGACGTTCAGTTCTTTGGCGATGAAGGCCGACCACACGGCATGCCCTATGCCGCGTGGTCGGCCTTCTCGGTGCAGCAGCGCACAAACGAACCTTCCCTTAGCGCGTAATCATGGGCAGGTAGGTTTGCTGGAACTGAAGTGTCGAGTCAACGCGGAAGCTGAGAGTTTGTACCGGCGACTCATTTCCGGCAGCGTCTACCGCTGTGTAGTGCAGAGTGTAACTGCCGTCTACCAAGCTATTCAAGGTAAACACGCTGCCCTGTATATCATTCCATGTGATCCCATCGAACGACACGCGCAACTTTACCACACCGGAGCCGCCTTGGTCGTCGGCGGCGATGGTGATGCCGTGCAACTGTGCGAATGTGGAGCCTGAGCGCATGTCAACATCAGAATTTGATCCGCCCAACCCGTCAATGATACCGCTGAAGCTGGCAGCGCCCGGCATCTTCACGCTATAGCCAGCTACCGCTTCCCCACTGCGATCAAAGTATTTGAATGAGAGAACATGGCGGCCCGCCGTCAGGTTGATTGTCCCGGTGAGGCTTGTGGTTGCGTGAAGGCCGCTGTTCGCAACCACCGCTGTGCTGTCTACCCAGAGCCACGACCCGTCGGAACTGGTGGTCTGGAAGGCGTATTCTCCCGCCGTCGGTGCGACGAAGACGCGGCTCTGCTCAATAATGAAACTGTCGTTCAGGTCGGCCACTGGCCCGCCCTGGCCCCAGTCAATCAAGTGACCGTCCCACGCGAAGCTACCGGCCAGGGCACCCTTCACCACCGAGAGCGAGTCTTGGGTGCGGGCCAGGAGGTTGTCTGGCACGCTGCCCATATGGTAGACGTGGGCCACAGGCCGGAGTTGATCATCGTAGCTGATCGGGCTGGGGGCCAGGAGTTCCTGCGTCACGGTGATCGCCTGTGAGAAGCGGTCGAGGGCCGCGTAGCTCACGTACTCCTCAATGGCCCCGGCGTGCAGGGTGAAGTTCCCCGGCGTGCGGAAGCGTATGTACCCGACGACATCGCGTGTTTCGCCGGGAGCCAGGGTTCCGTTCAGCCCCCAACGCCACGGGTAGCCGCCGTTATTTCCACTGCACGCCGGGGCACGCGCCGTCTCCACGGGGCCAAGCATTAGGCGGAAGCGCCCGGCCTCTTTCGGGTAGGCTGCGTAACTCTGGCCGGTAGCTCCCAGGAAGCACTCGCCCTCGTCGTAGACGTAGCTGTTGCTCAGATCGAAGCTGGCTGCCTGATCGGCCTTGGTGCCCGCCTGCGGATCCTGGCTTTCGATGGGCGTGCTGCCGCTGTTGCTCACCGTGAACGTGACCTTGAGCAAATCGCCCGCCGCCACGCTCGTGCGGTCGTACTGCACGTTCACCAGATCAATGCGCTGCGCGGATGGAACCACCGGTACCCATTTTACGCTGTCGAAAAAGATCGCCCGCCCTTCGCTAAAGGGTTCGCCCGTAATATCGGTCAGCGTCACCGAGCCAACCTTTCCGGCGACGAAGGTAAAGACGCCGAGAGATGCCCACTCATCGCCCGTGTTCTGGTTGATGGTGACATCGTAATCTTGGGTGGCGTGGATGTGGTAGCGGGCGCTGGCGGTAATGGCGGTGATACCGCAGTCCTGGGGGATGTGGGCAAATACCTGGTACCTGCCAGCGGTGGGGATATTTGGCGTCCAGGTGGCGCTATTGGTACTTGGCTCGTCACCCGCTAATCCGCTGGTCGTATACGTGTAGAAGCTGTGACCGCCGTAGCCGCACGCGGCATCGTGCCAATTCGTGTCCGTGCGCGAAAATCCGGCCTCTAGCTCATCAATATTCAGGTCGCCGTCGTCAGGTGCGGTGGGTAGTGGGTTAACGACGCCGTTCATCCGGGCCTGGACGCGCTGGCGGATGCCGGGCAAGAAGGTAAACAGGGTGTCGCCGGGGCAACTGGTGTGAGTGGGCGTCACCTGGCGGTGTCCGGCGATATTCGCCACGATGGCGTTAGGGTTGTGGGGCGCGCAGTAGGTCGAGTGGGCGCAGCCGTAGTAGTAGGAACTGCCCAACGGGTCAATCCGCTTCTGCTCACTCTTCCAGGCCAGTAAATCTACGAGACTGCTGGCGGCAGCCTGGGTTGGCTCAACGCTGGTGTAGGTGCCGATCACCACAACACCCATTGAGCCGTAGTTGGCGGTGTCGTGGAAGGCCACCGCGTCGTCGCCACCGGCGCGGCCCTCGTAGATCACACCGTTCGGGTCAATCAGATAGTTGTAGCCCACATCGCCCCAGCCGCGAGTGTAGGTGTGGAACGACCACTCGGCGCGCACCCGGTCAGCCCAACTGGTCTCTTTCCCGACCAGGCTGTTGGAGTCAGCGGTGTGGTGGACGACGATATGGTTCACTGGGTAGATATCGGGCGCGACGCGGCTGCCCTGGCCGTCGGGGTTGCCCCATGCGGTGCGGCTGATCACGGTGGGCTTGTTGCTGGCGCGGAGGGCTGGCTCAGGCGCGGGGTTCTCCGGGCCGAAACGAGCGTCCACGGTGTTGACATCAATGCGGCGCAGGCTCGGCATGCGGCCATCAGGTGCCGGGGTGAAACTGGCCCGCACCTGCCAGAAACGGACTCCCGCACCGGCATAGATCGTGGCCCCCCAATGCGTATCTGCGCTATCGGTAGGCTGCCAGAGATCGTGGTTTTCGCTCACCGCGCCCCAGGGCGTCCAGGATGTGCCATTGAGACTGGCCCGTGCCTCAATGCTGATCGTATTCTCGGCGGGTTCGTCAGACTGCCAGCGCAGCAGCATATGGGTGAAGGGGCTAGCCTGCGTAACCGGCGAGAGATACCCGGTATCGGCGATCCTCGGCATATCGGTGGGCTGCTGGGGTTTGAGGATCGTCTGCTCAGGACGCCCGCCCGCGCTCCCCGCCGCCATCGGGGGCGCGGACGCGAAGGCGAGGGCGAGCAGGCTACAGATGATCAGCGGAACAATAAAAAGTCGGGGATGTGATGTCATAGTGAGTCTCCGTCCTTACCGTGGCAATGCCGGGAAGTACATCCGATAAGGCTGGTAGTATACCGTCACTGGCACCCCGCCTAAGTCGCCGATGGCGGCGATCCCTGGTGAACTGCCGAGAGTCATGGTGCCGATGTAGGTGTCGCCCGCCTGCGCGTTGGGCAGATTCCAGGCGAGGGTGAGGTCGAAGGGTTGCCCAGCCGGTACGCTCTGCGGGCCGCTGACCGTCAGGTTATTGGTTGTCGCCTGCTCTACCGCGCCGTACCGCAGTTCAACGCTGTCTTGTGCGGCCCCCGAGCCAGTCAGATTCTGCACCACGATGAACACGGTCAATGGCAGCGTCACACCATTCACAAGGTCGCTGCTTGGCAGATCGCAGAGTTCGTTGCTGGTTATCCCGAAGCTCTGGCAGATCAACTCGTTCTTCCCGTCATTGTTGAGGTCGGCAATCACGTAGAGATCAATATCCTGTGCCGTCCCATTGCGGGTCTGCGCCCATATGCGAGTCACGCCTGCGGGCAGGATCACCTGTTTGACATACACTCCGCCTGCTGCAACATCGGTCAGATCACCTGGTGTCGGATCCTCCGCCAAAAGGTGTGTCTCAGCCGTCAGCTTCACGAGTCCGTACACCTTTGTCGTCAGGTTACTGAAAGCCACTGCACGCATCGTCATCGTCATGGTGCCGCTCTGGATGATGGTGGGAATCACCAGAGGTTTTTTCAGGCTCGTGCGGGTGGTTTTGATCGCTACGGGTATGGATGCGGCGGGGGCGACGTTCGTTCGGGGAGTGAAACTCAGACTACCGAAGCTATAGACATCGTAGGCGGCGGCGGTGGCGGTAGCTGTGATCACCAGGGTTGCACTCTGGCCTGGGGCAAGGGTGATTGCGTCTGTTGGCACGGTTGTGAGCGTGAAGCCTGTCCCATTGTTCGCCGCGACGTCCCATGTTGTCGTTACACCCAGTGTACTGCGCAATGTGCGGGTGAAGGTACAGGTGAAAACACACCCGTCGTTGGCGAGACTGGCGAGGTTAAGGCTGATCGGGTCGCCGCCCTCGGTGGGGTTGGCGGCGCGGAATTTTGCCCCGGTTTCGGGCAGGACGAATCCGGCGAAGGCGGCCTGTGCGTTAATCCGCCCCGCCCCCCGATCAAAGGGGTCGGATGCCGTCATCCCGTCTTCTTTCCGCATCGGGTTCTTGGCCGTAAGCATCAGCGCCGACTTAACCTCGGCGGGAGTCCAGTCGGGATGGATCTGGTGTACCAGGGTTGCGAGTCCGCTGGCGTGAGGGGCAGCCATCGAGGTGCCGCTCATGATTTCGTAATCAGGTGCGCGGGGGTTCTTGTCGGCACCTGCGGCCAGAATGTCAACGCCAGGAGCAGCCACATCCGGCTTGAGGATGTTGGGCAAACTGGCATCGGGGCCACGGCTGCTGAAGTCGGCGATGGTGTCTGCGGCCTCACCGAGGATGCGGGTGACACCGCTAATCCTGGCGGTACAGTCGGTGCACCCGCTGAGCCATGCTCTCAGGGTTGCGCCAGTGGCCGGGGTCAGTTGGACGGTCGGCTTCGTAAAGACACTAACAAAAATCTGGTTCCCTACGAAGTCGCTGTTCACAAAGATAGCCCCGACCGCGCCAGCCTCCCATAGATTCGGCGCAGCACTCCCCGCGCCGCTATCGTCTGTACAGACGACGATTTTTCCCGCCACCTGGGCCGCCTGTTCTGCGGTGAAGGTGTCACAAAGAGTGTTGTCCGGACTCAGGCTGGCGGCATCCACCAAAGCGGTGGATGTTTCGAGTCCGACCGAGACTCCCGTCCCGGTGAGCGGGAGGGTGGGCCATAAATTGGCGTTGCCGCCATTGAAACTGTTGAGGCTGTTGACGAAGCGGCGGTCGTGGGTGCTGGCCGCCACACCCAGAAGCCAGGGCGCATTCGCGGGGGAGCCGATGGTACCCGCTGTCGGGCCTTCGTTGCCCGCCGCAACCGAGACGAAAATCCCAGCCTCTAGGGCGCTGAGAAAGCCTTGGGCCATCTCGTCAGACCAGGGGTCGGACGAGGTGCCACCAATTGAGTAACTGATCACGTCAACCTGATTAGCGATAGCCTGGTCAATGGCGGCGACGAGGGCCAGGGACGAGCATGAGCCGGGGGAAGAAACGGTGCCGCAGGCATCGTACATAATCAGGTTGGCGTGGGGCGCAACGCCCCCGATGGGGCCACCAGGAGCCACCGCGCTACTCAGAACATTGCCGGCAATGGTGCTGGACGTATGGCTCCCGTGGCCGTGATCGTCGCGGGGGCTGGGCAATCCCTGGGGGTCGGGAATGTCCGCCGTATTGGCGAAGGTGTAGGCACCGATCAGTTTTTTGTTACAGGTGAAGGTTGCGTCGAAACGCCCGTCGCTATCCTTATTGCTGCACACGCCCAGGTAGTTCCCGTCGCCAAGCGGGTTGGTGTACACATACCCGTCGGCAGGCTGATCGGAGAACGCGGGGTGGCTCACATTGATGCCGGTGTCAATCACGCCCACAACCACGCCCTCACCCTGGCTGGGGGTGAGTTGGCCCCGAAGGTTGTCGGCTGGCCCGTCGAGTGCGAAGAAGAGTTTCTTCGCGAAGAGAGCCGTATCGGCAGCGGCGTCGAGGGTGACGACGCCCGCATAGGCTCCCGTGGCGTCGGGCGTGCCGATAGCCACACTCGCCAGGCTCGTCACAAGGGTTCCCGCCTGACTGGATAAGCCGAGGCGCAGTTCTGCCAGGGTAGGCGTACCACCTAGCCCGTGGTACAAGAGCTGGATCTTCAACTGCTTCGTGGCTGCGTCGTACGACGCCACCACATGGCCAGCCGCCCCGTGCGTACCCGCGAGATCCGCAAGAAAGAGCGCCGGTTGCTGGTTAGCTTGGACTGCGCCGATGAAAGTCGGCCCGCGATCCGTCTGTAGGGTGCTGATGCGCTCAGGCGAGACGCGGGCCACGCCGGGTAGTGCCGCCACGGCGGCAGCCTGCTTGGCGGTGAGCGCCACAGCAAAGCCGTTGAGCGCATATCTGTAGGTATACAGCGGCGTCACCGGCCCACCGATAATCGCGCTGACGGCGGTGAGTGCGTGGCTCTGGTTCGCATCAGCGGCACCGAGAGCGGTGAGACTGGCCCCCGCCGCCAGGGGCGGGGAATCGAGGGTGACAATGTAGCGGGCGGTGGTGGCGGAGGATACCGTGGCCTGCGCCACCGGGAGAGCGGGTGTCCCAGCCAGCAGGATGGCGATAATGGCGAGGAGAGCGAGCCAAGCTATGTGGTGACGGATAGGCATTGGTTTTACCTTTGATGAGGGGTCGGGTTTTGGATTTTGGATTTTGGGTTTTGGGAAGCGGATCTCTTTAATTATCCCATCTCGGGTAATGTGTCACGCTGAGCGAAGCGAAGCGTCCCGGCGATGATGATGTCTACCGGGACGCTTCGCTTCG
>CAIXLU010000013.1 GCA_903920315.1 uncultured Oscillochloris sp. | reverse complement strand
TCGGGGAGACCCGCAATCCACGTTTCCGCATCAGCATCGGTCAGTGCTGCCAAATGATCGTCCCAGAACAGTGCTGCCTGTTCCGCATTGAGGACATCATCTACAATGGTGCGCAACTCGGCACCCAGGTGTGTGAGCCGTCGGCGCAGCACCACCACCGTCACATCATCGCTCTGGAGGGCTGTCCCTGCCCATGCACGCAACTCGTGCAGCATCCGCGACACCATAGCACGAGGCTTGAGCTGGCGGTTTGCGCGGATCAACTCTTCCAGACGTTCGTAGGTGTAGATCTCACCATCCGCGTTCTCAGCCTCAAGCACGCCGTCGGTGTAGAGTATGACGCTATCGCCCGGCCCAAGTTGCGCTCGCGCCTCGTGGTAGTTGCTATCGGCGTCTACACCTAGCGGCAGCCCCGAAAGCTCAATTTCGCTTACCGAGCCATTGACGAGCATCGGGAAGGTGTGTCCCGCATTCGCCAAGTGCAGATCGCCGCAGGTCGTGTCAAGCCGCGCATACAGCATCGTCACCATGCCCTGCGGAATCTCGCTCAGCACACCACGGTTGACGGCGGCCAGCGTGCATGCCGGTGACTCATCGCGGCGGGCTTCGTGACGAAAGACGGTGCGCGCCACGGCCATGCGCAGGGCCGCCGGTAGCCCCTTTCCGCTCACATCCCCGATCATAATTCCCTGAATCCCGCCCCCAAGGTTCAGAAAATCGTACAGGTCGCCGCCAAGATCACGCGCCGGCAGCGAGATGGCCGATAGCTCCCAGCCGATCAGATGCGGTGCCGCCTCAAGCAACAGACCCTGCTGAATGTCGCGGGCCATCCGGAGATCTTGTTCAATCTCGGCGGCCCGACGCTGCTGCGCCTGGGCGACTGGATCAACCAGGGCAACCGTGGGCCGCTCACGCCGATGCCGACCGAGCCGGGCGGATGTCCGGTGACCGAGGATCGAAAGCCAAAGTGTGTGGGTGTTGTGCCGATCCATTATTATACTAATTCTATATAGTAAAAGAGGTAGTTAACTCTTTATGCTCCCGCACTTAACGCCACCACGTATCTCCGACAGGTCTCAGTCAGCCACTCAACGGCCACCCCATCAATGAGCATATCGGGCGGGTATCCGACGAGTTTTTGGATCGTATTGCGGTACTCGCGCAGGGCGGCCTCGGGGCGGCTGATCTGGCGGTAGCACTCGGCGAGATGGAACGAGATCAGCGGTGCTGTTGTATCGAGGTAGCGCGCCCGCTCAAGCTGGCGGATGGCCTCGGCGGGTTGTCCCTGGCGGGCGTAGATCATGCCAATCAACAGGTGCGCCTCGGTAGTCAGTGGATCGAGATCCAGCGCCCGCCGGGCCTCGGCTGCAGCCAGATCCAGATCGCCCCGATTTGCATGCGCCCGTGCAGCGAGGGCCAAGATCTGCGGTGTACCCTCGCCGCGCAGTGGTGCGGCGCGGAGGAGATCGAGGGCCGCATCTGTTTTTCCTTTGTCAATCAACACCCGGCCCTGCTCTGCAATCTCGATATCGTTCACGTGCGAGGCTGGCGGAGTAGCCCTGACACGCGACGGGTGTGAGGGAAGATCGCTAGGCCATGCCGACGACAGCCCGGTCGGCGAAGGCTGTGCCGCCTGCGAATCTTTATAGTACACATACGCCCCACTCACTTCTCGCCAGCGAAAACGGTTAAAAATGTTCCAGAGCGTTTCAGAGAAGCCGAGGAAAAGGGTACCGTCATCAGCAATCGTCTCGTAGAAACGACCCATCAACGCCCGGCATGTTTCGAGCTGAAAGTAAATCGTCACATTCTGACAGAAGATGATCTGGACGCCCATCAGGGCAGGCGGGATCGGATCAAGCAGGTTACGCTGCTCGAAACGCACAACCCGGCGTAGTGTATCGCTCACGACCAAGCTGTCGTCACGAGGGATGAAGAAGCGCCCGCGCTGCGCCTCAGTCAGGTTGCCGAGAGAACGCCCACGGTAGACACCGGCCCGCGCCCGTGTCAGGGCCGCCTCGCTCAGATCGCTGCCCACGATCTCGATGGGACGGGACGGTGAACTGCCCAGTGCCTCAATGGCCGTAATGGCGATGGAATATGCCTCCTCACCCGTGGCACAACCGGCGCTCCAGATGCGGATGGGCGCACCAGGCGGCAGACGACGATGCAGGACGGGCAGAATGGTCTGGCCCAGGGCCGCCATATGGGCGCGGTTGCGGAAGAAGACCGTCTCATGGTTGAGGAGGAGTTCGGCGAATGCCTGCACCTCATGGCGACCTTCGGGGGCGACGAGGTACGCGGCGTATTCGTCCGCAGACTGGTGGCGCATGGCGGCGCGGCGCGAGACCGCGTTGTGCAGCGTCTGCTCTCGCGAATCGTCCAAATAGACACCGCAGTAGTGCGCCAGGAGGTTGCGCAGGGTAGCGAACTGTGCGCCGCGAGAATTTTCATCTGTGGTGATGCGCTGGCTCACACGTGGCGTCCCCACTTTACCGCGATACGGGTTATCAGTGCCTCGATAATCTTATCGGGCGGGAGGATCGCATGCACGGCATTCAGCTCAATCGCGGCCTTCGGCATGCCAAAAATCGTACAGGTAGCCTCATTTTGAGCAATTGTATAGCCGCCAGCGCGGCGGATCGAGCGCATGCCCTGGGCACCATCGCGGCCCATACCAGTGAGCAGGACGCCGATAGCGGCAGGACCACAGATTTCGGCCACCGACTGCATAGTCACGTCAATTGTCGGGCGCGGGAGTAACAACGGCTGCATGCTGAGTTTCACCCTACCATCATCCGTGATCAGCAGGTCAGAACGGTCGGGAGCAACAATGACATGACCGGGCTGGAGGGCGGTATCGGCCACAGCAATATGGATTGGCAGGGCCGAATGAAGTGCCATCCACTCGACCATACCTGCGCTGAAGCCCTGGGCAATATGCTGGACGACCAGCACTGCTGCGCCGTAATGAGCGGGCAGACCGGCGAGGATCTGCTGCACCACTCGCGGGCCACCGGTAGATGCGCCGATAACGACCACAGGAAAAGCGTAAGGGGGCGATCCCGCGACCATAACCATCTGCCGCGAGGCATCTGCACGCACGATAGGCCACTCATCATTATTTTTTCGTCGGCCACGCAGATGGGTGACGACCTTCACTTTGGCCAAGAGCTTAATCTTGCGCACCAGAGCGCTCCGGGCGCGCTCCAGAGCTGCGCTATCGTCAATCTGCGGCTTCACCATCACATCAAGGGCACCGGCACCAAGCATCTGAAAGGTAATATCAATATCATATCCCGAGAGCGAGGCGGTAAGCACCAGAATGGGCGTGGGCTGATAAGCCATAATCTGGCGAGTCGTCTCAACGCCATCCATCACTGGCATGCGGACATCAAGCGTAATTAGATCGGGATGCAGTTCGGCGACGCGAGTCAGCGCCTCGCGCCCATCGGCGGCCTCACCTACTACCACAATATCGGGGTCGTGGTCGAGCATGCTGCGGATCATTCGCCGCGTCATTGCGGAGTCATCAACGATAAGGATGCGCAGCGGGTGAACCATGTTACATCTCAAGGATCATCTTGACGCGGTTGGGCAGATTGAGCAGGTCAATGTCTTTGTTAAGGTAGTCGTCTACACCCGCCTCGAAGGCAGCATGCTTATCATCGCTTGAGGTAAGCATGATGATCCGCAGATCATCGAGGAGCGGGTCGTCACGCAGACGGCGACAGACCTCGTAACCGTCAATACCCGGCATCTGCACATCAAGCACCAACAGATCGGGCACCTCGCTGGCGATGGCGTTGAGGGCGTCCTCACCGCTATGAGCGAGGCGCACCTGGAACCCAAACATCTCAAGGCGAAGCTTAACGATATCAGTGACAAGCTTGCTGTCATCAACGACAAGTATCTTTCCTGGCATAACACCCTCAACGGTGCCCAACTCTCCGCCCACGTGCGGGCGGAAAGGGAGCGTGATTATTCAACCTACGGAGGCGGCTAGGGCTCAGAGCCAAGAAGTTGCTGGATCACCTCAAGCAAACTGCCCTGGTCGAACTGGCTTTTGACGATATACGCCTGGGCACCGGCCTCAAGACCACGGCGGCGGTGATCTTCAGAGGCCAGACTAGTGATCAGCACAACGGGGAGTTCATGCATTGCGAGTTCGCTGCGGATGCGCTCTGTGAGCTGGAAGCCATCAACGCGCGGCATTTCGACATCGCTTACGACGAGATCGTAGGGTTGCGCACGGAGTTTGTCAAGGGCATCGGCTCCGTCAACGGCGGCAGTGACATCATACCCTGCCGATTGGAGAATACTACGGATCAGTTCGCGGGTGGTGAAGCTATCGTCGCACACCAGCAGGTGCACCCGGCGGCGCGGGGCGGGCGCAGGATCGGTCGTGGATGTCCGCACACTGCTTGCGCTCTGGATGAGGGCGAGAGGGTTCAGCAGCAACACCAAGCTGCCATCACCGAGTTGGATCGCCCCGCTATAGTTGCGTTGCTTCGCAAAAATCGGCCCGAGAGACTTCACAACTGCCTCGCGCTCATCAAGGAGTGCATCCACCAGCAGGGCCAGCAGGCGCTGGGGGCTGCCAACAAGCAAGGCAGGTGCCCGTTCCCCCCGCTTGAGCGGCATCTCTGTGTTTATGCCTAGCAACTCGGACATGGGCCGCACTACCACGTCACGCCCGTCGAGGGCCACCGTTGGCTGCCCGCCAATGCTACGCATCTGGTCACGCCGAACCCAGATCGTCCCATGGCAGCTACTGGCAGGCAGAGCGAAGCTCACCTGGCCTACACGCACCAGCAGCACCCGCGTTGTCACCAACGTCAGGGGCAGAGTCAGCACGATCAGGCTGCCCTGTCCCTGATGGGACTCGACGAGTACCTGTCCGCTCAGTTCGCTGATGTTTGAGCGCACTACGTCCATACCAACGCCTCGACCAGAAATGTCGGTGACCATGGTTGCGGTAGAGAAACCCGGCAGGAAGATCAGGTCGAGGGACTCAGGGTCGCTCATACGAACGGCATTCTCAGCGCGGAGCATCCCTAGGCGCACCGCCCGGTCGCGCAGGCGGGCGGGATCCATCCCACGCCCGTCGTCACGAATAGTCACACGAACTTCGCCGCCCAGAGCCTCAGCGATCACCACAATACTGCCGGTCTCGGGTTTGCCGGCGGCGGTACGCTCAACCGGCGACTCGATACCGTGATCCATTGCATTACGTACCACATGCATCAGCGGATCTTGGAGCAATTCAAGCACCTTACGGTCGAGTTCGACCGTCTCACCGCGCAGTTCGATCCGCGCCAGCTTGCCCGTCCCCTCGGCGATGTCGCGCACAACCCGAGGCAACCCGCCATAGATCGTGGCGATAGGAATGAGCCGGGCGGCCATCACCTCCTGCTCAAGATCGCGCACGAGCATATCGCTCTGGCCGATATGCCGTCCAAGCTGATCGGCCTGGTGCTGGACGAGGTTCTGGAGCTGGAATGTGACGCCCTGCACAGCGGAGAGGCGCTGGTCGAGGGCGTGGCGCTGCCCAGCCGAGAAGCGCAGGCGATTAAGCTCGCCCTCAAGTTCCTGGACAGCCCGCTCGTGTTTGCGGGTCATCTGCCGTAGGGTCGCCAGTTCTTCGGCGTGATTGGCGAGTACCTGCTGGCCAATCATTAGTTCGCCGGCGAGGTTGAGCATACGGTCAAGTCGATCCACCCGCACGCGGACGGTACGTACCCCGGCGATACGAGGGGTCGGAGCCTCGGGAGCAGGAGCCTCGGGGTCAGGCGAGGGGGCAGGCGCAGGCGCATCCTGAGCGGGAGGAATCGCCCCCGCGAAGAGGGCAATCACCGCATCAACATCCACGGTGGCGGGATGTCCCTCCACAGCGGCGACACTCAGCGCGAGCAAGGCGTCACCACCGCGCAGCAGCCGTCCGGCCAGATCATGGTCGGGGGCGCGCCTGCTCTGGCGCAACTCGCCCAGCACACTCTCTAGCTCGTGAGCCAGACGAGCCACCGGCTCGAAACCAAGCATACGTGCGCCGCCCTTGATCGTGTGGACGGCACGGAAGATTCGGTCAACCTCAGCGCGGCGCACTTGCTCATCGGACTGCGCCTCGATAGCGAGCAACCCATCGCTGAGAACGCGGATATTCTCAGCGGTCTCCTCACGGAACTGGTTGTAGAAGGAGGAGAGATCCATAGGGATGAAGGGTGAAGGGTGAAGGATGAAGGGTGAAGGGTGAATCCCTCATCCTTCATCCCTCATCGTTAACGACGATTCCGTGGAGTCGGTCGGCGATAGCGGTGAGGGTTGCGGCCGACTCGGCCATCTGGCGAGCGCCGAGGGCAGATTGACGGGCAACCTCAGCAACCTCGCGCATGGTCTCGACCACCTGCTCGCTGGCGCTCTGCTGCTGGGCGGTAGCCAAGCCAATCTCGGCGGCAGACTGGGCCGTGCGCTCGGCCACCATCACAATATTATCCATCACCTGGCCAGCGCGGTGAGCCAATTCGACGCCACGCTCGACGGCTTTGCTGCCCTCTTCGGCGGCTAGCACCGCCGCGCTGGTAGCGTGGCGGATCTCCGCGATCACGCCCTTTACCTCCTTCGCGGCGGCCAGGGTACGGTTCGCCAGACTCTTCACCTCGGCAGCCACCACCGCGAAGCGCCGACCATGTTCACCCGCACCGGCTGCCTCAATCGCGGCGTTCAGGGCCAGCAGGTGCGTCTCGTCGGAGATGTCGTCAATCAGATCAATGATCTCGCCAATCTGCTGAGACCGCTCGCCCAGACTGAGAACCCGCGTACTCACATCTTGTACTCGCCCACGGATGCGCTCCATCGCCTGGATGCTCTCGTCCACCGCACCCTGGCCACTGCTCAGGTTCTCCAGGGTCTGTTGAGCGGCCAGAGCGACGTGTTCGCTGGCCTGAGCGATCTGCCGCGCTGTGCTGCCAAGCTCCTCAATGGTGGTAGACACCTGTGAGACCGCGCTAGCCTGCTCGGTGGCCCCGCTAGCCTGTTGCTGCGACGTGACCTGCATCTCGGCGGCAGCGGTGGCCAGATCGCTGCCAAGCTCCACCTGCTGGATATTCTTCTCCATCAACTGCTCGGTCTTGTTCAGCAGTTCCTCGGCCCGCTCGTTCGATTGGGACATGGCGTAGGTGAGGTCGCGCCCGCTCAACCAGGCCAGGGCGGCCAGCAGCACCGTCGTGATGCTAAAGACGGCGACCATAATCCATGGGCTGCTGCTGATTGGGGCGTGGTAGCCAAAAAATTGTTCGGCGGTGACGAGACTAACGACACAAAGCACCGCAACAATCGTGACCTGGATACTGTCAAAGCCACGACCGAGGAGTCCGGCGCTGATCACAGGGATGAGGAAAGTCAGGAAGAGCGGGCCAGATGCCCCGCCGAAGAGGTACATGCCGAACGCACAACTGAGAACCATGCCATAGAAGAGCAATCGGCTGCCGGTGTTGCTATGACGCCGGTGAATGAGCAGATAAGAGGCACCATATGATCCCAGAACAACAACGACGATCAGCGAGGCGAAGCCGAGGGCTGCATCGGTGATTCGTGCGCCAACCCGCAGGACAATCACGGTGATCCAGCAGATCACGACCAGAGCCACACCAACGGCGATCAGCAGGCTCATCGTTCGCAGGTTATCTTTACGCAGGACAGCCTGTTCATCGTCTGTTTCGGTGATGCGTCGCACGATCTGTGCCATTATATGCCTCGCAGAACCTTGGGGAGAGCGAATTCTTCTGGGAACTATCTTACACCTTGACTGAAACCCGGTAGCTCTGGCGAAATCTCACCCTCATACCGCGCCAATCGCAACATCGGTGGCAATTCGGCGCAGATCAAGCAGCAGTAGCGGCTCGTCTTGATAAATGATCGCGCCGAGGAACCAGGGCATCGCCAACCGACGGGCGATCATGGGTGAGAGGGGGTGGATCTCTCGCGACTCATCGCTGTCAAGACTGTCAATAGAATCAACGAGCAGAGCCACACTGCGCCTTCGCAGCGACACCGTAACCGCGTGGCGACGACCGGCGGAGACAGGTGCTGCGTCACCGAGGAGCGTGGCGAGATCCCGGCAGATCAGCGGGCGTCCGCGCTGATCAATGGGCGCGGATGCGGGATCGAGCAGGTCAAGGTGATCGATCTGCACCTGACTGATCGCGTAAAACTGTTGACCAGCACGCACGTAGAGGATCGAACTGTCTCTATCAGCGATCACTGTGAGCTACGCATCCTCCTGGAGCGCCGTCACCAGAGCCTCCAGATCAATTACCAGCAGCGGCTCTCCCTCGTGCTGCGCAACGGCACGCAGCAGGCGCGCCCGGTGCGGATCCAGCCCCTTTGGTAGGCGGGCGAGATCATCTGTCGTCAGGTGACAGAGGTCAAGGGCGGAATCCACCAGCAGGGCCACGTCAATCTGCTTCTCGTGGACGATCACGAGGCGTGTTGCACGATCCGGCTCGGTTGCCCCTAGTTCAAGCAAATACCGCAAATCAACCACTGGCAGCACCACCCCGCGCTGGCTAATAATGCCCGGCAGCACAAGCGGTGCCCCAGGCACCGGTGTCGGTAATCGCCAGCGCACCACCTCACGGATCCTAGTACTCGACAGCGCATAACGCTCGGTACCGACCCGCACGATCAGATAATCTTCGCTTGGTTGATCTTGGATCTGCATAGGGAATGCCTATTGTAGCATCTTCCGGGTCGGGGGCAGGAGGCCGGGGGTCGGGGGTCCTGCCTCCTGCCTCATGCCTCCTGCCTCCTGCCTCCTTTATCTCAATACACGCCAGCGGGCGGGGTCGCTCAGCATCGTGTCATATGCGATCTGCTGGAGCAGCTTGGCATCCTCCTGCGATATTCCGCCCGGTGCCGGTAGCCCGACAGGACTCTCGCCGTAGATTGTGGCGTACAGGACGCAGGCCGTGAGGTAGGAGCCGACCAGGCTGGGGTGGCTCCCGTCTGCCTGCCATAGAACCTGCCCACGACCCTGCGCCACCTCGCGACTCCACGCTTCTCCGGCGGGGGCCACCGTCACGCCTAGCTCGTCGGCAATGCCCTGGTAGCCCTTTGTGAGTTGCGCCTGCATCGCGTCATAGCTGTTGAACCCGGCATCTGGCAGCCCGTCGCGGCGTCCCCACGTAAGGAGCAGCACGGGCCGTGCGCCCGCGTTCCGCGCCTTCTGAACAAGCTGGCGCACCGCAGGGTACATCCCTGTTGTCCGCTGACTGGGGATCGCGGGGAGGATGCTCTGCTCTTGAAGCACAACCACATCCCAGGATCGCGACGCGATCCGACCGGGGGCGTCGGGCGATTTGAGGTGCTGGGCCAGGGTCGCACCCCCTACCGCAACCACGTCTACCGCCACAGGATGCCTGCCTGCATTGGAGAGATCGGCAAAGAGGCGGGAGAGGTTATTCTCCGTGGTGTAGCTATTGCCAATGAACAGTACGTGAGAGGATGGCCCGGTCGCACTACAGCCCGCTATGATTCCCAGCAGCAGTGCCCCGACGATGGCGCGCAACAGCGTATGATTCATAGAGTTTCGTGTGTTGTGCGGCGAAAAGCCGCGACGATGCATCCACGGTTACAACACCTCGGACGGACGGGCTTGGCGCAGCGCCATCGAGAGTACCACCGACTGGAAATCCTCGGGGGTGCCGATGTCGTGATAATGGGCGTCGGTGAGCGGCAGCGCCTGCAGGTCGAGTCCGGCAGACAGGGCGGCGGCGAAAATGTCGCTGAGGACACACTCTGGCCCTTCAGCGGCGCGACCCGCCAGGTAGGTGTGCATAAAGCTGCTGAATCGTGGCGACCAGACGGCCAATCCCCACATCCATTCTAGGTCGCTCTGGGCGGGTTTATCTACAAAGCCGTGTAGTTCGCCGCCTGGGCCGAGATTGACCATGCCGAACTTCTGGGGCGTGGCCGTGCGAAAGAGTCCCAGAGTGACATCAGATCCATGATTGCGGTGATGCTCGACCATACGAGCCATGGTGTCGTCTGGCTGAATAAGCGTGTCGGGCATCGAGAAGAGGGTCGTTGCCGTACCCACCCAGGGCGCGGCGAGGTCGAGGGCGTAGGGCATCCCGGCAAGGGTGCGCTGGTAGACATACGCCACCGATAGCCCGTAGGTCGCGCCGTCGCCTACATAGCGCACCACATCGGCCTTTGTCTCGCCAATCACGACCACAGCGCGGCTGGCTCCGGCACGGCGCAGGGCGCGCAGGTGTACCTCAATCGCCGTCACCGGACGCCAGAGCGCCCCCGGCGTATCCGGCGATGGCCGAAAGCCGAGGGGCATAATCTCTTTGCTGCACGGGATCGGCCCGAGGCGTGAACCTCGGCCAGCGGCGGGGAGAAGCCCGATCAGATCATTCATGGGCAGCCTTCGCAGCGGTGAGGCGAAATACCCCCAGCAGGATCAGGCTACAGATCACCTCGCCGACGGTGAGCAGCAGTTTAACCGTGATCGCCGTGGCGATAGCCACCGGCAGCGGCCAGAACTGGGTCAGCAGCATGGTGAGGGTGATCTCGCGGGCGAAGCTCAGCACGCCCAGGGTGAGGCTCACACCGTAGCTGGCCAGTGAGGTGAGCAGCCAGATGTACATTACGGACTGGATGTCGGTGATCGGCACGGCGATAAAGGCCGAGAGTACCGCCCAGAGAAAGAACCCGGCGATGGGCCAGGTGGCTCCGTACCAGAGGAAGGCCCGCACCAAGCCGCCAATGGGTACGTGTTCCTCCGTCGTGCGCGGGCGGCGGGCGGCGATCAGCCCGAGCGCCAGGGCCACGGCGATCAGGGCCGCCGCCGCGATCCAGATGCTTATTCCAGCCAGCCAACTGATCGCCAGCAGGATGGCGCAGGCGCTCACCATAAAGCCTAATTCGTAGAACGAGGCGGCAACGACCGTGGCCTGGGGGACGCCGCGCTGATGGTAATAGTGCGCTCGGTTCGCGATGTACCAGGCGATGGTGGGCAGGTACTTCACCAGGTTGCTCGCGGCCACAGCCTCAACATCGTCGCGCAGGCGCATTTTTCCGAACAATAATCCGCTCAGCGTATGCCAGCCCATCAGGTGCATGCAAAAAGTGATCAGGTAGATGCCGAGGGCCAGCAGCAGAAAAACAGGCCGCACCTCCAGACCCTCGGCGGGAATCTCTTTTGCCGAGTAGTAGATACCCACCGCCACAGCGACCAGCGAGAGCGCGGTGAAGGCGCGCCAAAACCAGCGCCAGGCTGGGTGTTCAACCAGCGGGCGCAGCTTCTCGCGGGGGATGCGTAAGATCTGCAAGATGCGTTGCGGCATCGAGATGGGGGCCATAGGTTACTTTCTAAATACGGCGGTGATATTTGAGCCGCGCTGCATTCGGTCAATCAGCATGAAGAAGGGCGCGAAGATCAGGCGCGATGGCAGGCTGAAGATCAACCGGCTCAACGCTGCGCTGATCTCTCCACGCCCAAAGATGCGCTCGAAGAGAAAAGTGAGGCTGGTCGCGGTTGCTGCGTGGCTGCTATAAAAGCAACTCCGCTCGATCTCGCGCAGCCCGTATTCGCCTAGCAGATCGCGCAGCATGTCTGACGGGTAGAGGTAAATATGGCGCGGCAACTCGTAGCCGATCCAGGTATTGCCAAACACGCGTCGGTCAAGGCTCTCCAGGTTCGGGTGAGTGATCACCAATACCCCGCCGGGGCGCAGCAGCCGCGCAGCCTCGGCGATGACGGCACGCGGATTGTAGACATGCTCGAAGACGTTCCACATGGTAATCGCGTCAAAACTGCCGTCGGCAAAGGGTGCGGTGTTCAGCAGACCCACCGCCGCCTCAACTCCAAGTTGTTGGTGCGCGTAGGCGACCACAATCGGGCTCATATCCATACCCAGCGCCGACCAGTTCGGTCGCCGGTTGAGCTCCCAGACAAAGTCGCCGGTCGAGCATCCCACATCCAGCGCCCGCCCTGCGGCCACATAGCGCGTCACCCGGCGGCAGCGCTTGAACAGCCCGTAGCGGCGCACCGTGCGGGCCAGCCAGCCAATGGTCGTGATCGCCGGGACGTACTCCGGGTAGTCGTCATCAGGGTAGAGATGGCCAATTGTCGTGGCGGTGGGCCGTGGGTGCTGGTAGATCACCCCGCAGCCGCCGCAGCGACAGTGCGTATAGAGCGTATCTCCGCCGAGGAAGAGATCCGTGCGCCGCGCCACGGGCTGCGGGTCGTTCGCGCCGCAGATTTCGCAGGGCGGATCCTCCATCATCACGCCGCAAGGCAGTCGTATGTCAGTCTGGACCATTTAGATTTTCTGTAGCACAAAATTAACTTCGCAGGGAATGCCGGTTTTCACCAAAGCCAGGGGCAGCTTGGCGATGGCGGCGTAGTAGAGCGAGCGCGGCCAACTCAGCAGTTTCTGCTTAGAGTTGCGGTTGAAGTATTCATCAACGATCCGAAAGCCCGCGTCGGCGAAGTGGGTGCGCCACTCGCCGAGGGTGTAGCTGTTCTCGCGGATACCGGTGGTCTCGGCCCATTTGCCCTTCGCGCCCAGGCGGCTATTCCAGAACTTGCGCGGGAGCGATCCAATCGCCAGTTCATTCACCACGTACCAGCGCCCGCCCGGTTTGAGGACGGTGTGTCCCTGGCGTAGCGCCCGCCGCATATTGCCCAGGTGGTGCAGCATCCCCGAACTGCACAAGAAATCAAAGGACTCGCGGCGGAACGGCAGGCGCTCGGCATCCACCGTGGCCAGGTAATCGGTGCCGAAGCGCAGTAGCTCGGCCATCTCCGCGCCCATCTCCACATTGATCGGGGCCACGTCGGTGGCCAGCATCTCGGTGTCGGGGTAGAAGAGCTTCACAAAACCGCTGAGTTGGCCGCTGGCCCCGCCGATCTCCAGCCCGCGCCCGCGTAGCGTGTAGGTTTTTGCAAAGTAATCGCGGAAGAAGAAGAATTGCGAGGTGAAGGCGTAATAGGTGATCACATTCAGCAGCTTGAACGCCTCGTACTGGTGCGGGTTCATCTGGGGCACCGAGCGGGCCAGCGCGTCGAAGTGACTTTTACGCCAGGTATCTTCCGCACGCTGGAAGCGGTCAAGCTCACGGGGCAACAGGTTGAAGACGCGCCCCGCGTAGGAGGAGCGAAACCCGCAGCCAGTGCCCTCGCAGGCCAGCAACCCCGCGCCCGCCGTATCGCGCAGGGGTGCGCCGCACTCGGGACACACCAGAATATCCCAGATCCAGCCGGGCGCACTCGTCGCCGGGAGCTGCGCGTGTGTGGATGATGTCATAAATAGTGCTCTTTCTGCCTAGCTACTCCACCCCGCCCGTGGATCGTCGTCGAGTCTGGCCCGCAGGGCGATGCGAACGCCGGACAAAAAGCTCGGCAGGCTGCGCAGATTGCCCTTGACCGACTCGCGGAATAGGACCCAGGCCACATATACCGCCAGCAGGCGCAGGCCATGATGTTTGCGGTGGTAGCGCACGCAGCTCTGGCCAAATACCGTCCACCAGCGCAGCGACTTGGGGCTATTTTTGGTGCTGCGCGAGACCTTGTGCCAGAGCCGCGCTTCGGCTGAGTACATAATCCGATACCCAGCCGTGCGCGCCTGTACGCAGAAGTCCCAGTCATCGTAGTAAAAGAAGTAACCTTCGTCAAAGGCCACCACCTCGGCCAGTTCGCGGGTGAGCAGCAGACAGCAACTCGGCGCGAACTGAATCTCGGTGTCGGCGGCAAAGGCCGGGCCATCGTGCTGTTTGCGCCCACGCATCACGATATTGGAGGGCATCCAGCGATTGTACGCTCCGGCTGACCAAATCCGGTCGCGCTCGGCATAGTAGAAGATTTTCGGCATCACGATGCCGCAGCCGGGGTTGGCGCGCTGGGTGGCGATCATCTGCGTGACGAAGAGCGGGTCACAGTCCAGATCGTTATTCATCGGCACCACATAATCGGCCCCGCGTTGCAGGGCGATCTGGATGCCGACGTTATAGCCTGCAGCAATGCCGAGATTGTGGGCGCAGCGGTGCAGTTCGGCCTCGGGGTGATCGGCGGCGATGCGGGCGGGGCTATCGTCGCCGGAGGCGTTATCAACCACAAATACCCGGTAGTTGGGGTAGGCCAGGCCGCGCAGCGACTCCAGGCACTCGTGGGTGTCGGCGTAGCCGTTCCAGTTCAGCACCACCAGGTAGACTAGCGGCGCAGGCGAGATATGCGCGATCATGGCGTTTCTCGTATATAAATCGTCGCCCAACTCGCGGCAAGC
>CAIXLU010000012.1 GCA_903920315.1 uncultured Oscillochloris sp. | reverse complement strand
AGATTGCAGATTGGGCGGAGCGCCCAATCTGCAATCTGCAATCTGCAATCTGCAATAACAATAGAGACCACCGTGAAAGCCGACATCAATGAGGCCCATCGCCTCTACCAACGCGGGCTGGCGGCAGCCCGTGGCGGGCAGAAGCGCGTGGCGACTGGGTTGCTCACCCGCTCGCTTCGGCTCGACCCGCATAACGAACTGGCGTGGCTCTGGCTCAGCGGTGTGCTGGAGGAGCCGCGTCAGCAGGCATTTTGTCTTCAGTCGGTGTTGCGGATCAACCCGGCCAACCAGCACGCCCTGCGCGGATTGCAGGTACTTGAAGATCAGAAGTTGATTGAGGGCGGCGCCCAGCCCAGCCCTGGTCTGAGCCAGCCTATTGAGGAGATTGCGACCGACCAGAGATCACGCGAGCATCATGAATCGTGGTGGGTTTCTTGGCGTCGCCGTCGCCGCGACATCAGCCGAGCACGGCTACTGATCTGGATATTTCCGCTGATTGCGGTTGGCTTCGCAATCGCCCTGAACCGCATGATTGCCCTGGCGGTGATGCCCGCTCTGCCGACGCCGGTAGAAACCGCCGTTCCATCGGAGGTTTCCATCGCTCCTCCGCCCACACCAACGATTGAGCCCATCCTAGAGGCCGAACCGCTTTCGGTGGTTGAAGGGTTCACCGTCTCGTACCTTGGCGCAGTTGAACCGATGCGCGCCAGCCTCCAGGAGGCTACCGCCGCGTATCGCAGCGCCACCAGTCAGCCCGGCGGATCGGTTGGTTATGTGGCCGCGACCCAGCGCCTGCGGGCCACGGTGCAGCAAACCCTCGACGCTATGGGCAGCCTGCGCCCGCCACGCACTCTCCAGCAGGCCCACGATGATTACCGTAAGGGTCTGGAGCTTGAGATCCAGGGGCTTGATGCATTCCTGGAATTCTACGGCGGCTATCATGTGGCGAACGCCAACCGGGCCGCCCAGTACTTCCAAGAGGCTCGTGCCTATATTGAGCGAGCCTCCGCCTCACTCAGTTCTCGTGCGCAGCAGCTTGCCCAGCTTAGCAGTGTCAGCCCGAACACCGCACGATGAAGAAAGGCACTACCGCAGAAGACGTTCATGTGCGGGGCGCACACCACTGCGATGAAAATGGCCGCTGGTGTCCGACTATCGGCTATCGGCTATCGGCTATCGGCTATTTTTGCATCAGGCGCGAGACTCCGCGCCAGGGCCACGGCGCGCACCTCACGGGTACCGGCGGCGCGTAGGGCGTCGGCGCAGGCGGCCAGGGTGGCCCCGGTGGTAAGTACGTCATCAACGATCAGGACACGGGCGGGCGGCGCGGCGTAGACGGCCCAGACAAAGGCACCCTCGACATTGCCCTTGCGGGCGCGACGGCCCAGACTGGCTTGGTGGCCGGTGTCGCGGCAGCGGGCTAGGCCAGGGACGAGAGGCAGGCCGCAGCGATGGGCGAGGCGAGCGGCCAGTTCCTCACTCTGGTTGAAGCCACGCTCGGCCAGACGTCCGGCGTGTAGCGGCACGGCCATCAGGGCATCGGCAGGAAGTGGCGCAGCCTGGAGATGCTCGGCCAGGAGATCGCCCAGGGGTATAGCCACCCGGCGCATACGCGAATATTTCATGCGGTGGATCGCCTGACGGATCGCACCCTCGTAGAGCCAGCCCACCGCCATGCCATCGAGTCCGTCTGGCGGAGCCTCAGGCGGGTAGGGCCGCAACCCGGCCCGACACATTGCGCAGAGCAGTGCTCCCGTTCGCCCGCAGGCCACGCAGCGGTCGGGAAAGAGCAGGTCGAGCAGACGCTCGAACAGGTTACGGATGATCATGGCGGTGCCTCTGGGTAAATGGATGTCTGCCGCATATACCGCACGAAGGCCGCCAGGGGTGCGATTTCAGGGTATACTAGAAGTATGACGACATCCCCTCCACGTATCCTGATTGCTGACGACGACCCGGTGGGTCGGCAGATTGCGCAGCATCTGCTGGAGTACGCTGGCTATCTGGTGGATGCGGTTGGTGACGGACGAACTGCTCTGCATGCACTGAGCCAGAGGCGCTACGTCCTGCTGCTGCTTGACCTCAAGCTCCCTGACATGGATGGGTTCTCCGTGGCGGCGGCGGTGGTTGAGGGGATGTGGACGGAACAGCGACCGTGGCTGGTGGCCGTCTCGGCCCTGGTGGGTGAGGGCGACGAGGCGCGTTATCGGACGGGCGGGTTCGACGCATGCCTGAGTAAACCGCTGCGACGAACCTCCCTGATCGCCTGTGTTGAGGCCGGGATTGCCCAGCGCCCACATCTGCTATAATGGGCGACTATCCGGATCGCAGCAACCCCCCGCCATGCGGGACGTGGAGAGACTCATGCCGTTTGGTGCTCATATGTCGATCTCAGGCGGCGTCTCTAAGGCGTTCGCCCGTGGTGCGCAGGTAGACTGCGAGGCCATGCAGATCTTCAGCAAAAACGAGCGCCAGTGGAACGCCAAGCCCATCGCTCCCGAAGAGGTGCTGGCGTTTAAGGCGGAGCAGGAGCGCACCGGCATCGGCCCGGTGATCGTTCACGATTCCTACCTGATCAATCTGGCCGCCCCTGCTGATGAACTCTGGGAGAAATCTATCGCCGCCTTCAGCCACGAGCTTGAGCGCTGCGATCTGCTGGGCATTCCCTATATTGTCACCCACCCCGGTGCCCACACCGGCAGCGGCGAGGATGTTGGCCTAGAACGCGAGGCGGTCGCTCTTAACCGGATCTTCGAGTCGGGTGTCGGTGGTCGCACCACCGTCCTGCTGGAGACTACTGCCGGTCAGGGGAGCGCCCTCGGCAACCGCTTTGAACACCTGGCCCGTCTCTTCGAGCTTGTGCCTCACCACGACCGTATGGCTGTCTGTGTGGACACATGCCATATCTTCGCCGCCGGCTACGATATCCGCGATGAGGCCAGCTACCGGGCCACCTTCGACGCCTTTGAGCACATCGTCGGCGTTGGGCGGATCAAGTGCTTCCACCTGAACGATTCACAGAAAGATTTGGGTAGCCGGGTTGACCGGCATAGTCACATTGGACAAGGCTGCATCGGCCAAGAGGGTTTCCGCCTGCTGGTGAACGATCCGCGCTTTGTCGGCATCCCGATGATCATCGAGACGCCCAAAGGCGATGGTATGGCTGAAGACGTAGAGAATCTGTCGCTATTGCGCTCGCTGGTTGGTAAGGCGAACGGTTCCGTATAGCAGCGGGTCGCCCGTTGCGTTTTGGAGGAGTGTACGTATGTTTCGGCCTCGCAAGCTTATTTGGTTCGTGATCATTGGTGGGGTGGGATACCTCGCCTGGCGATGGCGCCAGGATCAGGCTGCCGTTCTGCCCACCCCTGTCACGCCCCCATCCCCGTCTTTCGCCCGAGAGACAGTCGCCTCGCCCAGTATTGCAAGTGGCTCCACAGATGCGCCGCGTCGGATCGTCACTCGCGTTCACCGTGGCTCACCGCCCACGAGTTCAGCTCCTACCGCACCTGCGGCAAACGCGAAGCCCCTTGAGGAGTCGCCAGCAGTTCCTGACGCGCCTGCGGCCCCTGACGCACCCGTGACCCCTGACGCGCCCGTGACCCCTGACGCGTCTGCGGACCCTGACACGCCTGCGGCCCCTGATGCGCCTGCAACTCCTGACACAACGCTGACCGCCGACACCGAACAGTCTTCGGTAGAGGTTGTGAATATCAACACCGCCGAACTTCAGGCTCTGATTGACCTGCCTGGTATCGGACGATCTCGTGCCACCCGAATCATCGCTTATCGCGAGCAGCACGGCTTTTTCGCCACCGTGGATCATTTGGTGGACGTTCCGGGTATCAGCCCGGATAATATCAACAAGTTCCGCCACCTGATCACGGTGTGATAGTTCTCACGAGAAGCGGACATTTTTAAGTACCCCAGCGTTATGTCACGCTGAGCAAGGCGAAGCGTCCCGGCGGGCAATACGTGTGCCGGGACGCTTCGCTGTACTCATCCCTCATCTTTCATCCCTCATCCTTCATTCTTGCTGGCACTATCTGCTCAGCCTGCGCAATCAGCGTGGCCAAACTGGGCGCAGCACCAGCATCAATCGCCGTCGGAAGTGACGGCAGCGGGGCCACCGGCGGCGGGAGCGCACCGCAGAGTCGAGCGGCGCGGGCGCGACTAAGGGCGGTGGGCCGGGTGATGGCGAGCGAGGCATAGAGTGATCGGGCGGCGTGTCGATCAGCCTCACGGCGCGGGTCAATCTGCCAGATCGTGTAGTGGATCGCCGCACGCTCATCCTCGTCGTACCAATCCTCGTCTAGCGCAGCAACCGCCGTAATCGCCGCAACAGAATCCTCCGCACCGAGCAGCACCCGCAGTCGCGCCGCAAGGAGCGTTGCGTGGAGTTGCACGGCCTTGTTGCTGCCCAGTTGCCGCGCTGTCTGGAGTGCCACGTCGTTCAGGGCCGACGCATCGGCATAGCGCCCCTGAGCTACCCGTAGCAGTGCGTACTCGTAGCGAAACTCACACCCCCAATAGGCCAGTTTGATCGAGTCGCAGAGGGTGATTGCCAGGTCGCTCACCCGCTCGGCCATACGGTACTCGCCGACACGGGCGTAGGCGTAGGCCAGGTGGCCCAGGCCAATCGCCAGATCCCGCCGCTCCCCAAGGTTCAGGGCAATCGCGATCTGACGAGCATAACATTCCATGCCTACACCCACCTCGCCATAGAGCGTGTGGGCGCGGCCAATTTCGTGACTCAGCCGAGCCAGCGCCCAGCGGTCGCTGATCTCTACCGCACGCAATAGCAGATCGTGAAAAATCTCTAGAGCATTCACAATGCGGCTTTGGTTCAGGTAGATCGAGCCGATGTTCTCGCGTGATCGTGCCAGCAAACCCCAATCACGCACGCTCGCCGCCATCGCTGCGCTGCGCTCCAGACAATAGAGAGCCATCTCATAGTCGCTAATGTCAATATAGACCACGCCCATTGCGCCGATCGAGCGGGCGATCAGAGCTTGGTCATCCAGACGCACAGCGAGTTCGTGGGCGTGTTCAATCGAACGCAGGCCGCGTGTATAGGCTCCCGTGTCAATCATGATCGTGCCGAAGATGCGCAGGGCCTCGTAGTGTCCCGCCAGATCCCCCAGGCGATCCCATGCCGGGATAGCCAGATCGAGAATGGCTATGGCCTCCTCGTAATTGCCGCGAGCGGCCAGCAGTTCGGCGGTGACATTCTGACAGCGGGCCACGCCAGTCGCATTGCCATCGGCGGCGGCGATGGCCTGTGCCATTTCGAAGGATGACTCGGCCTCGGCCCAGCGCCCAACAAGCTGGAGAACCTCGCCAATTCGTAGCATCACCGTCATCTGTTGCGGAGGCTCAAGCAGCGGCAGCAGGCGTCGGTAGTAGCTGATTGCGGTTTCGTTGGCGTAGGCGGCGTAGGCGGCATCGCCCGCTAATCTAAAATAGTGCCGCTGACGATCCAGATTCTCGCTGCGCCCGTAATGGTAGGCCAGCATGTCGAGGTAGCGATCAACCTCACTCGCAAAGTGGCGCTCGATATAGTCGCCCACCTGCTCGTGCAACATCGCACGTGTCGCGTAGGCCAGGCTCTCGTAGGCCACCTCCTGCGTCGTCATGTGCTTGAACAGGTACTCCAACTCGGGTTCAGCCTTCTCCATCGGTGTCAGATCGAGGTTGCTGAGCCGGTCGAGATTGGCTTGCACTTGGTCGGGATGACCGATCTGCGGGTAGATTCCCCACAGCCAACTGGCCCGAAAGACTCGACCGAGGACGCTGGCTACCTTCAGTGTAATCTGTTCCTGCTCGCTGAGCCGATCAATCCGGCTGATGATCAGCGAGCGGAGGCTGTTGGGCAGGCGCACCAGTGACAGCGCGTGGGTGTCGGCGGGGTTGATTCCCTGATCCTGGATGTAGCTAATCATCTGGTCAATGTAGAAAGGGTTGCCCTGCGAGCGCGTGGTAATCCGCTCAACAAAGCTCGCCGGCAGCACCCCACGGGCACCGAAGAGATAACCGAACTTCAGCCCAATCAGCCACTCGGTCTCGCGCAGGCTGAACTCGCGCAGCAGCAACTCGCGGAAGTGCGGCAGCCGCGATACGCGCAGCCGAGTATGCTCATGCTCGTGCGGGCGATAGGCCAGCAGGAGCATCACCGGCAGATGACCAATGCCGCGTGCCACCACGTCAAGCAGATCGTGCGAAAGCGGGTCAATCCAGTGGCAATCCTCGATTACCAGCAGCACCCCGGTATTCGGCCCGCGAGCAACGGCAATGGTGCGCAGACACTCCAGGACGGTCGTTTCTAGTACATCCTTGCGCACCCGTGCATCAAGAGCGTGGGTCTGCTCTGTTTCATCAACCGGCAGATTCATCGCCCCGGCCAGGATCGGCAGTCGCCGCAGGGCCTGCGGGCAGAGGAAGGCGATCTGCTGGCGTAGATGCTCGATCTGAACATCGTGATCCCAGGTTGGATCAATGCCGAAGAGGCCAAGCAGCAGGCTGTTCCATGGCAGGTAGCTAATACTGTCACCGTACGACAGACACTCGCCGGAGTGAACCACCATATCGCCTCGCGCTGCCATGCGGATGACTTCGGCCACCAGGCGCGATTTGCCCATCCCCGCTTCGGCGCAGATACCGACCACCTGGCCGCGCCCGCTCCTCGCCAGATGCAGATGCCGTTCGGCTACTTGCATCTCCTCCTCGCGCCCCACCATTGGCAGTTTGTACGACGGCTCCTGATGACGGCTGGCCCGCTGCTGCTCCTGCTCTAGCCGGTAAACCGGAACGACTCGCGAGCGGCCCTTCACCGAGAGCGCTTTGAGCGCCGTCCAGAGAAACCGGTCGGCCACCGGGCGATGCGCGCCGCTGGCCGCGATAATCTCGCCCGGCACGGCGGTCTGCATCAGCCTGGCCGCCAGATTCACCGTATCACCCATCACCGTGTACTCGCGACGGATCTCCGCGCCCACCAGTCCGCAGTAGACGAGTCCTGAGGCAATGCCAATGCGGATGCTGAACGTCGTCTGTTCATCATGCTCAACCTTCAGCTCACGCAACCCCAGGGCGCAGCGCATGGCCCGCTCAGCATCATTCTCGTGGCCAATGGGTGCGCCAAAAACCAGCACCAGCTTGCTGCCCTTGTCGCCCATGTCAATCTTGTTCACGTCGCCATCGTACTGCTGCACGATCCGCGCCACCTGAACAATATATGCCTGGAGTCGGTCGCCCACATGCGGATCGCCATCGTAGTCAAACCCGCTGAATCCCACAAAGAGGACGGTCACACTGCGATGTTCATTCACAAAGCCCATTTGCCCGTCGAGCAGCCGGTGAACCAGCAGCGGGTGGACAAATGCGGTAAGGGTAGCAAGCAAACTCTCGGAGGCGGCGGGCAGCGGGGGCAGTGGCGCGTAGGAAGGTTGCTCACTCAGCGCAGAAACCAGCCGGTAGTCGCCGTGCATATCAGCAAGAGTCAGAATGCTGGGGGCGAGGGCGATCAGATCGCGGTGGACAACCACATCACCGACCTTTGCCACATGCTCGGCCTCGGCGGCCTGCTCTAGCGGCAGGCCCGCGATCACGCTCTGGAGGCGCACTTCTGGGTCGCCGACGACCGTAGAGAGGACGGGGCCACGGGCCAAGCCGATCTTGATCTCTAGGCTAAACTGTCCGGCCCGCGTCTGGATATTGTGGTAGGGATGCATGAGGATCTGCATATCGAGGGCGCAGCGGATGGCGCGTGCGGCGATCTCGCTCGGACTCGCATCGTCCTTCACGTAGAAGAGAGCAGTCAGCGAGTCGCCGCCGAAAGAGACCACCACCCCGCCATAGGAGGCGATCAGATCGATCATCACCGCAAAGTAGTCGTTGAGCAGGCTGGTCAGATCCTCGGTGCCATCCTGCCCAAAGCGGCTCAGCGCCTCGCTCATCGGCGTAAAGCCCGAAACATCGGCAAAGAGAGTCACCGCGTCATCACGGCATGTGCGCCCGACAAGGTCGTTGGCACCACCGAGGAGATCGGTGGCTATCTGATAGGGCAGATGGGCAAGGAGTTTTCGCATCGTATCATCAGAGCGCTTCCTGCTCGTAGAGTATGAGAATCAGTGTGCCCAAGAATGGAATCAGGTGGAAGAACACCTTAGAGGTAAGGATCAACATACGTACCATACGAGTAGTCGAGTGCGATGATGTAAGAGACTCGTTGTTTATGCCAAGGAGTGTAACATGGGACGTTACGAACGTCCAGAACCCAATGAGGGCCATGTCGTGTGTGGAGGGCGTCGCGGCCCCCCCCCCGAGCAATTTGCCACTCACAAGTTCCGCATGCTACAATAGAGCCTGCCTATGCCGTAGAATACTCACGCCAGATCTCTGATGTAGGAGCCAGTTATCGGGCCTACACCATAAAGAATATGCAAAAACCGCTTGTTATTGCGATCGATGGCCCCGCAGGAGCCGGAAAAAGTACGCTCGGCGCATTACTGGCCAACCGTCTTGGCTACCTCTATTTTGACACGGGTGTGATGTACCGCGCCCTCACTCTCGCCGCCCTCCAGTCGGGGATTGATCTCGCCGCCTCTGATGCGGTCGAGCGCCTGGCTCAACAGATTGTGATTGAGGTAATCCCGCCCTCCGCAGACGATGGCCGTCAGTACACCGTCCTCGCTGATGGCACCGACGTCACCTGGGCCATCCGTAGCCCCGAGGTTGAGTGCGGCGTTTCAACCGTTGCCCGCTACCCCGGCGTTCGCCGCGAGATGATCCGCCAGCAGCAGGCTATTGGCCACCGCAACCGGGTGGTGATGGTCGGGCGTGATATTGGCACGGTGGTGATGCCCGACGCCGCGCTCAAAATCTATCTTGAGGCGACCCTTGACGAACGCGCTCGCCGCCGCGCCGATGAACGTGAGCATCACGACGACTCGCGTCCCCTTGATGAGATTCGCTCCGCGATGGCCCTCCGCGATACCATGGATCAGCACGTGCTTCGTCCCGCCGATGATGCGGTGATACTCAAAAATGATGGTCTCTCGCCTGAGGCTGAGGTCAACTGGATCATTGACTTTATCGGCAGGAGTGGTTCAGGAGAGGCCCATTCCCTCATCCCCCCACGGTAGCTTCAGGAGCCAACGTATGCTGAATTTTCTCAAAGGTCTGCTGCTTGAGGAGGCATCCGAGTCGATCGATCTGAGCGAGGGCGAGGAGATCCTGCACGTGACCGGGCGGCATTGGATTGCCCTGGTGAATCGTCTGATTCTGCCGCTGATCTGCCTTCTGCTCTTTGCCGGCACCGCCATCTACCGTGGTTTCGGGGGCGGATTCATTGTGGCCGAAACGGGCGAGAAGGTCGGTTTCGATCCGATTAACTGGATCTTGATCGGCGTCGAGATGCTGTTGCTGCTGCTCTGGACATCCCTGTGGGTACGCACCACGGGCAAGAAGAAGCCCAAAAAGGAAGATCTGCGGACGCGCAATATCCTCGTAGGGATCGGTGCGGTGATCGCGCTGGTAATCTACTTTCGCTATAACGGCGGACGACTCTTTTATATTGACCCGGTGATGTTTGTTGGCCAATCTTTCGATATGGTCAATATCGGACTCATGGTCTTGACAGTGATCAGTCTGCTCTCCGTCCTCTTTACGACCTACGATTGGATGAATGATGAGCTGATCCTCACCAATAAGCGCATTGTCTACGATAATGACGAGGTCTTGATTCCACGTCTGATCGAGCGACGCATGCAAGAACAGATCTATATTGAAGATGTCCAAGATGTGCTTGCCTCCACAAAGACCTATAGCCAGCACTGGCTTGGCTATGGCGTGGTGGTCATCAAGTCGGCGCGCATCGGTGGACAGATCACCTTTACGGAGGCCGCGAACCCCAGGGAGATGCAGAAGAAGATCATGGATCTGGTGAACTCTGTTCGTAAGCAGCGCACGGCGGAAGAGTTTGACCGCATGATCGAGACCAGAGTCTACGATGCCAAGGGTGAGAAGCGGGTTTTTAGGAAAGACATCAAGACCTCGCACGGCGCGAAAATGTTTGGCTGGCTCTTCCACGAGAACCCCGAGATCAACGAGGATAACGGCACGATCACCTGGCACTCGCACTGGATCTTTATGCTGCGCGCCCTGATCGGGCCTGCATTGCTGCTCTTTGGCAGCTTGCTGGTGATTGCCATCGGCACTCGCCTGTTCCAACCTGCACCAGTCCTGCTTGCCGTTGTCTTGGCAAGTCTAGTTATCGCCGTGACGGCATGGTCGGCATGGGAGATTGAGGATCACCGCAACGACATGTACATCCTCAGCCCTACCAACGTGATTGATATTGAGAAGAAGCCCTTTGGCCCCGAGGATCGCCGCCAAGCCAGCCTTGGTGCCATCACGAATATCGCCTTCGAGACCACATTCGTCAGCAACCTGCTCGGCTATGGCAATGTGGTACTGGAGACGGCAGGCAGCGGCGGGAAGTTTAACTTCCACCACGTCCCTCGCCCACGTGATGTGGTACAAAAGATCAATGATTACCAGGTTGCCTTCAAGCGCGGCGAGAAGGAGAAGAACTTGAATGACACCCTCGCCTTGCTCAAGCACTATCACGCCGCCCAGCAGCGCCATAGCGAGTTGAGTATGCCACCGGGGCAAGTTGGGTAAGGTTCTTTCGGGGAGAGTTTATCTCCTTCCCGCACCTCTCCCACGCATGGAGCCACCGTGATCCGCTTCCTTCGACTCCTTCTGCTTGTCTTCATCACCCTCGTACCGGCGGGAGCTGTACACGCAGCTCAGCAGAACCCCGTCACACTAGACGTGCGGGCAGGCTACGACGGCAATGGCCAGTACCACGTTTCTCACTGGTTCCCGGTGAATGTAGTGGTCGCTAATGATGGCGGCGATCTGCGCGGCACCATCGAGTGGCGCTTCCCCGGCGACTCTGAACCCTCCTTCCACTACGAGGTTGATCTGCCTCGCGGCGCTCGGAAGCAGGTCGTCCTGCCGGTTGTCACGAATACCAGTTCCCGCCTGGCCGTGCTGCGCCTGCTAGTTGATGGTCGCCCGCTGGCGAGCAATAATCTACGCCTCAACCCGATTGAGGCGAACGAGATCGCGGTTGGTGTGCTGAGCAGTGATCTGAGTTTGCTCAATAGCTTGACATCGGTGCAACTGGTGACGAGCTATACCACGGTGGTGAGCCGACTGAGCAGCGATCTGTTGCCCACTAACGCCGCACTGCTAGAGGGTCTGGATGTGCTTGTCGTCCACGATGTGGACACATCCACGCTGTCGGTTGGTCAGCGCAGTGCGCTGGATGGCTGGGTACGCCTGGGCGGCACACTCCTGGTGAGCGGTGGCCCCGACGCTGGACGTGTGGCCAGTGGCGTGGCAGACCTGCTTCCCGTGGAGGTAGGCAGCGACCTGCGGGCGAATATGCCCGTTGAATCAATCGCGGTTCTTGCCGGTCATGCCGACTTGGGCAGTCTGCGCCAGGGCGTGACCGCCAACCAGATCACACGTCGCCCCGATGCTCGCGCCATTGACAAGGCGGATCTGCTGATCACGCACGATGTGGGCGCTGGCCGGGTGATCTTTGCCGCCTTCGACATTGCTGCTCTGCGGGCTTGGCCGGGCGAGGCCGATCTCTGGTCACACGTCCTCACCATTGATGATCGCATGCAGTTGGCTACCTCGTTTCGTGGGCGCAACGAAAATCTTGTGCGTGATACGCTCCAGCTCGCCGCACTCAATCTGCCCTCGCCCGCCATCCTGCTGCTGCTGATCGTCATCTATATTGCCGTGATCGGCCCGGTGAACTTCCTGATACTGCGGCGGCTGCGCCGGGTGGATCTGGCCTGGGTGACAACGCCGGTTCTGGTGGCGATCTTTCTGCTGCTGGCCTACGGATCCAGCTTCATCATTCGCGGAACCCGCCCGCAGATCTCGCAGTTGGCCTTTGTGCAGGGCGTTGAGGGCGTTCCCGGCGGCCAAGCCACCGCTTTTGTGAGCATCTTCTCGCCACAACGGCGCAGCTACACCCTGGGCTTCGCCCCCGATGCACTGGTCTCGCCCGGTACCTTCGAGAACTTCCAGTTTAGTCCTCTGCCCGTGAGCCTGAGCGATAGCGCCGCAACCGTGCCCAACTTCCTGATTGATGTGTCGGCTCTGCGCACGATCCTGGTTGAGCAGTCAGTCTCCGATCTGCCTGCCGTACAAAGCCAGATCTCCCACGACACCCAACAGTTTAGCGGCACCCTGCGCAACACCGGTGGTGAAACATTGCGTAACGCCATCGTTGTGGTCGGCGGTGTCATGCAGACTCTCGGCGATATTGGCCCAGGGGCCAGCGTTGCAGTGAACCTGTCACTCAACCTCTCAGCATTCCCCAACCAGTTCGATGAAACATCCAACAGTCTGTTCAATCAGCAGCGGGTGATGTCGAGCCTGTTCAACTTCGACCGTTTCACCTTTGGGGGGCCAAACATGACCGGTCAACAGGGCCTGCCCGAGCGTGACGCTGCCTACCTGCTGGTATGGCGTGATCAGCCGGTCATTAGTACGACTGTGGATGGGGATGGACAACTCCAGCGCGGTTTAACCCTCTATATGATCCGGCTGAACAGTTTATGACGATTATTGTCGAGACCAAGAACCTCACCCGGAGCTACGGGAGTACCGTGGCGCTTAACAGCCTGAACCTCCAGATTCCGCAGGGCGCGGTCTACGGATTTATCGGGCCAAACGGGGCCGGTAAAACGACGACCATGCGGATCCTCACTACGCTGCTCCTGCCGACCAGCGGCGAGGCATGGGTGGACGGTTATTCGGTGGTGGGCGACCGCGCCGCTGTGCGGCGCTCAGTTGGCTTCATGCCCGACTTCTTCGGCGTCTATGATGCGATGAAGTCCTGGGAATATCTCGATTTTTTTGCAGCCTCGTACCACGTCCCCGCTGCCCGTCGCCCCACACTGATCACAGATCTGCTGTCCCTAGTCGATCTGACCCACAAGCGCGATGCTGATGTGATGGGACTCTCACGTGGGATGAAGCAGCGCCTGAGTCTGGCCCGCACCATGATCCACGACCCGGCCCTACTCATTCTTGATGAACCCGCCAGTGGGCTTGATCCTCGCGCCCGCGTTGAGTTGCGCGAACTGCTCAAAGAGCTGCGCAGCATGGGCAAGACAATTATGATCAGCTCGCATATTCTCACCGAGCTGGCCGAAATGTGTACCCATATCGGGATCATCGAGCGCGGCACCCTACTGGCCTCCGGCGATGTGGCGACGATCATGCAGTCGCTCCAGCCCCACCGCGTCTTCGTCGTTCATCTGCTGAGTGATGTGGCCCGCGCCGCCGAATTGGTACGCGGGGCACCTCACGTCCTCGATGTTCGTCTGCGACCCGAGGCCGTCCCACCCCAGATCGAGATTGATGTAGACGGCGATGATCGTGCGGTAGGCGAACTGCTCACACGTCTCATCCAGGGCGGCGCGGTAGTGACGCACTTCGCGGGACAAGTGAGCGACCTGGAGGATATTTTCATGCGCGTCACCCAGGGCAGCGACTACGGCGGGACAAATTAAACTCCCAGACAAAATTCGCAAGTACCTGACAGTTTGAATACATGCAGTGCCTTCTGTTGCCGCAAATCTGCAATCTAAAATCTGCAATCGGGTAATCATAAGGCGGGGGCGGCGATCAACTGATCGCCGCCCCCGCTCTGTGATGTATGGTTTGGTTCAATCGTGGAACCGGCCTGCGCTCACCATACTCTGGGGAACGATCCTGGTTCCATCAGGAGTCGATCATAGCACGACAGTCATACGTAGGTATTACGGATATGGTTAGCGCATGATTCGCCACGAACGCTGTCCCACTGGCGCGCTTGGCGAGAAGCCGGGCGAGGCCGCAGGCGCCTTGGCCGCACTGGCTGCGTGCCCCTCAAGGGCTAGCGAGTACTCGGGGTAGGCCGAGGCCCCATGCTCGTGAATATCCAGACCCTCAAGCTCGCCCTCCTTCGAGACCCGCAACAGCCCGACGGCATTGAGCGCATACATCAGAATGAAGGAGGACACCAGCGTCACTGCCGTCACCGCGAACGACCCGATGAATTGCGTGCTGAGTTGCGTAAACCCGCCGCCGTAGAACAGGCCGGTGATTACCGTAGAGACATCAACCCCGTTAGGAGTTGGCAGCCCATACGCGCCGGAGGCGAAGAGTCCCAGCGAGAGCGTTCCCCAGATTCCGCCCAGCATATGCACCGGGACTGCGCCAATCGGGTCGTCAATCCGCATGTATTCCAGCAGATCGAGGCCCCAGACGACCGCAAGTGCGCCGCCGATGCCGATGAAGAATGCGCCCACTGGCTCAACCCAGTAGCAGGGCGCGGTGATCGCGACCAGACCGCCGAGAAAGCCGTTGACCGTGAGGCCAAGGTCCCACTTCTTGGTGCGGGCGTAGCCATAGAAAAGGGCTGCGAGCCCAGCGGAGCAGGCGGCGAGGGTCGTGTTGAAGGAGACGCGGGCGATCCCCTGAACATCGAGGGCCGAGAGCGTGCTGCCGGGGTTAAAGCCGTACCAGCCAAACCAGAGGATGAGTCCACCAACCGCGCCGATGATCAGGTCGTGGGCCGGCCAGGGTCCGCCGCCATCGCGCTTGAACACCCGGCCCAGGCGTGGGCCAAGGGCAATTGCACCGGCCAGCGAGACCGCGCCGCCGATGGTGTGTACCACCGTCGATCCAGCGAAGTCGCGGAACCCCATGACCGCCAGCCAGCCATCCGGACCCCAGGCCCAGTGGCCGACAATCGGGTAGATGAAGCCGGTCACAACAATGCTGTAGAGAATATCACCAACGAAGCTGCAGCGACCGACCATCGCCCCGGAGGTGATTGTCGAGGCGGTATCGGCGAAGGCGAACTGGAAGACCCAGAAGGCCAACAGAGGCACACCCGTGGTGCCATAGGTGTCGGCGAGACCCTGGAGGAAGAAGCCGGTGGTGCCAATGAATGGGGTTCCCGGCTCAAACATAAAGGCGAAGCCAAAGGCCCAGAACAAGATACCGCAGATACACGTATCAACGATCCCCTCGACGAGGATGTTTACCGTCTCGCGGGTGCGGGCGAAGCCTGTTTCAAGCATCTGAAAGCCGACCTGCATACCAAAGACCAGGAAAGCGGCGATCAGCACCCACACGGTGTTAATCGCATTAATCTGGGATGTGGCATCAGCGACGCCACTGCTCTGCGCAAGCGCGTGTGCGGGCAACGACCAGAGGATCAGACCGATGACAATTGACAGCCCGAGCAGTTTCCCCCCGAGGAGGACGAGGGCGTTGTGGCGTAGAACAGGGTTGTTCCAACCCGCACGCAGACGGGAGCCAACCGTACCAAGCAGTGAAACCATAGCTCAGTTCCTTTCTGTCATCAGGCGGTGTTGCGAACAAGGACACGACGTGCGCGGGTTGCCGGAACTTACGGGCTTGTAGTAACGACAGTGTCTCCTTAACAGGTGCCGTGTGAACGGCAACAAAAATTCACGCCCCCCATGGTGCAAACCTACACCGAAGGCGTGAACCGCACTGCTGGGCGGTGTTCATAATATTGAAAACGACGAACGGGTGTGAGGATAACTATAGCAGTGGGGAATGGAGATGGCTAGGTTCATAGTGTACAGCGCGTGTGCCTGCCGATTTGGATATATGCACTAGAGCTTCTTCCGGTGGCAGCTCTGCTCCAGACACATGCTGTTGGTGGTGGACTCAGGCTGGTTCGGAACACATACTATACTCAGTTATCGTATTCGCCGATCATCCCCGCCACCCTATGATTTCTCTCGACAAAGATCCACAATCTGTTGCCATCCGACAGCTAAAGACACAGGTTGCAGACCTTCAGGTGGCCAATGCTCACCTTAGCGCAACGCTGCACGCCCGCGACGCCTTCCTTGCCACGATGAGCCACGAGCTACGCACACCGCTCAGCTCGATCCTTGGCCTCGCCGAAATTCTTCAGGAATCAATTTACGGCCCGATTGTGCCACGGCAGCACGAGGCTCTTGTCATGATGAGTACAAACGGAGAGCATCTGCTGAGCCTGATCAATGATTTACTTGATCTGGCGAAGATTGAGGCGGGCGGGGAGCAGATGTCTGTCTCCGTGATTCAGCCTGCGGATCTGATCATCGCTAGCCTGAACCTTGTCCGCCCGCTCGCCCTGGCACGACAGGTGCGACTGGTTGTGCCGATCTCGTGGAACCTGCCACAGATCCAGGTTGATATGCGCCGCCTCAAGCAGATCTTGGTGAATCTGCTCTCGAATGCGATCAAATTCACCCCAGGCGGCGGGAAGGTGGGCATTGAGGCGTATGCAGATAGTGCGCGTGGCACGGTGGTATTTGAGGTCTGGGACTCAGGAATCGGCATTCCTGAGTCCCAGCTACCGCGTTTATTCCAACCCTTTGTGCAACTGAGCGATAGCGCACTGGCACGTGACGAGGGCGGCACGGGGCTGGGACTCGCTCTTGTCGCACGCCTGGTTGAGATGCACGGCGGTGGGGTGACGCTGCGGAGCGAAGTTGGGAGAGGCAGCCATTTTACGGTGACGCTGCCGATTGTGGCTCACATTGCCGACGATGGAGCAACGAGCGACGGGCGCACGTCTGTTGACGCCCCCCTGGTGCTGGTGGCTGGGGGTGAACATGCGCCCGCTGCCCATCTGGCGCGCAGCCTGTTATCCGCTGGCTACCGCTGTGCCGTTGTGGGTGCGGGTATATCTGCCCTTGAACGAGTTCGCGCCGAGGCTCCTGCCGCCATGCTGATTGATCGGCGAATTGCGGGCCTCGGCGGGCTAGAATACCTGCGGCGCCTGCGCAGTAACCCCGCCCTGGCCGGGGTTCCCGCCATTATCATCGGTGCCACTACCGTCGCTGGCGACGCCGAGCGGGCGCGGGATGCGGGCGCACGCGGGTATATGGGCCGACCTATCCATATTCCCGAGTTGCTCACCACCTTGGCCGAAGTGATTCGTTAGGCACCCATGCGCTTCGCGCACAACACCCGATGAAAATGGGGCCGTAGGGGCGCGTCGCGACGCGCCCCTACCCGAGACCGGCCTATTTTCACCTTAGACAAGGTTCGTAGAGACTTTACAGTTTGGGTACATGTGGTGCGTCCTGTTGTGGTAAATCTGCAATCTAAAATCTGAAATCTTGCCTTAGCAGCCTCACCAACTCACACTCATCTCGGCACTGCCTCCCAATACCGGGACGACGGCGTAGCGACTCTCGATGGCTGTGTCTATCACCGCGTCAGCCTCAACACCATCGAGGCTGAGGCGCACATTATGGGCGTCGGTGGGGAGCAGGACGCGCACAAAGGCTGTTTCGGCGCTGCTGCTCAGGCTGATCCGCATGGCCCGCTCCTCGCGCTGCCAGGTGTAGGCCACATAGCCGTCGGATGCGGCGTAACGGGTGACGGCGTATACCGTGTGAAGGGCTGGGTCGGCGATCCAGCGCGGGCTGAGGGTGAGGGTGCGGAATCCGCGATCCTCGTCGCCGATCCCGGCGGCTCCCTCGATCAGGGCGGATAGCATGGCCCCCGCGCCCCAGCCATCGGTGCCGATGGTGTCGGGGCCAGAAATGCCGGGGCGACCGTCAGGGTAGTACCAGAGGTAGCTCGCGCCGGTCAACTCGGTGAGCTTGGCGTAACGACGCAGGATGTCGAAGCCGTATGACTCGGCCCCGTAGCGAAATGCTCCCCGCGCCAGTTCGCCGCCGACCAGGGGCATAATCCCGCCGTTGACGTACTCGCCAGGATTCTCGCCTTTGCCACCGGCCATGCCGTAACTGCCCGCCGGGAAGGGCGGATCAATGCTGTACCACTCGGCGAAGGCCCGGTTGAAGTCGCGGCGCTTGAAGTAGCGTTTGACGATCAGCTCGCCCTGCTGCTCGCTGAGGACGCCCCGGTTGAGAGCGTAGGCGTTCGAGAGGCTGAGTTGGTTGTCCGCCGCAACGCCGGGTATCTGGACGTTCGGGTCTTCGGGGACAAAGTGGGTAAAAAAGCGCTCATTCCAGCTCAGGGCGTTCAGTCGCTGCATAATCTCGTCGCCCTGCTGATTCCAGCCGTTGGCCAGGGCCGGATCGCCGACCTGACGCTCCATACGGGCCATCAGGTGCAGGGCGTGGGCCAGGCCGGTATTGTCGCCGTGGAAGGTGCCCCAGATCGTATCGGGCGCAATCCAGTGGCGCGGGGCGGGCTTGCCGTCGGGGCTGGTGGTGGTCGGCCCGTAGGCGAAATCCCACATGTCAATGGTGTAGGGCCGCCGCACTAGGCCGCGTGTCGCGTCCCAGCGCAGCGGGTCGCTGGTGATGTAGCGCAGCGCCCTGCGCATCGCGTCCATATTTTTTGCCAGCCATGCGTCGTCACCATTGGCCTGCCACGCCTCGTAAACGCCCTGGACAAAGAGGAATTCCAGGTCGGCCTCGACCTCTTTGCGGGTGGCGGTGACGAAGCGCGTAGGATAATCAATCACGTCGGGGAAGCTGCCGTCGGCGCGCTGGGCGTCGCGGAAGGCATCAAGCAGGCTGGTGACATCTTTTTCAAAGTAGCGGAAGGCCCGCCCTTGGTAGACGTGATCGCGCAGCCAGAGCAGCGGGTTGTCCGGCGAGCGGTAGCCGCGCACGGCCCGACCGTTCAGTGGGTAGCTCACCACGTCCTGGGCCATAAAGCTGTGGATGCGCGGGTAGAGGGCGTTGATCTGGGCGTCGTCGGTTGTCAGGGCGGTGGTGGCGTCGAGGGTGAAGAGTTTGCTGCGTGCGCCGGCGACCTGGCCACCGACCAAGGCGACGGCCCACTGTGGGCCGAGTCGTCCTCGGGGCAGAATGCGAGCCACGCCGCGCCCATCGGCCACCTGCACACTGACCGCGCCAGCCGGGCGCATCTGCGAGTCGTAGAGCCGCAACTCGACCGGGCCGCTGTAACCTTCCAGGCGCAGGGTGGCGCTGATCGGAATCAGAGGCTGGGCCAGGGCATCGTGATCATCGGCCAGGGCGATGGATGCACGCAGAGGCGCAACAGACAGGCCCAGCAGGTCGTCGGGGTAGCGCGCCTGCCAGCCCACGCTCAGCGGCGCAGATACCGCACGCGCTCCATCCACAGCCGTAATACTAAAGCCCTGGAAGAATTGCACCTGATAGTCGTCAATCCAGCGTGGGTCGCCTAGCGGCGCTCCGATGGCCGAGTCGCCCCCGGCGTCGCGCCACGCCCTCAGGAACGGCTCGACAATCCCGTGAGGGCCAGCGGGATCGGATGCGCCAGCACAGCCCGTGAGCAGGATGAGGGTGAGCAGAATAGTGCGTATGAGTCGGTGGGGCATGGCGGGACATTATATAGCGATCCTATCCCGGTTGTGAAGGGGAGTCCAGGCTTCAGCCAGGGCATGAGCAAACTCCTGTCACCGTATCGCCGTGGGGCTAAAGCCAATACGCAGTACCGCAGAAGTCACCCTGCCAGTCCAAGCGCCCGGCCCGTAAACGGGCGGGCTAGGTCTACGACGACCGCTGAAGCGGCCTCAGACAGGTCGCTTCAGCGACCGTCGTAGACCTAGCCGGGGGCTTCAGCCCCACGGCGATACGATGGCAGGACTTTGCACCATCGCCGCACGGTGTATACTTGCCCAACAATGCACATTCTCATCACCGGCGGCACGGGCTTCCTCGGTCGGCACGTCGCCCGCCTGCTCCTCAATCACGGCCATCAGGTGCGGTTGATGGGACGCGATTTTACCGAGTCCTCCGACCTGATCGCTGCCGGGGCTGTTCCCCTTCGCGCCGATCTGCGCGACCACGCAGCGGTGATTGCCGCCTGCGCCGGTGCGGACGCGGTTGTCCACGCCGGTGCGCTCTCGGCTCCCTGGGGGCCGCGCCGCGATTTCCTGGCGATGAACCTGGGCGGTACGGCGGCGGTGATCGCGGGCTGTCGCCGCCACGCTATGTCGCGTCTGGTGGTTGTCTCTTCACCGGCGGTGATCTTCACCGGGCGCGACCACCACAACACCACGGAGTCTGCGCCGTACCCGCGTCGGCCCAGTTCGATCTACGCCCACAGCAAGCGTCTGGCCGAGGAACTGGTGCGCGCCGCGCCCGACGTGCCCGCCGTCATCCTGCGGCCCAAAGCGATCTTCGGGCCGGGCGACCGCGCCCTGCTGCCCAGGATCGTCGCCGCTGCCCGCGCCGGTCGCCTGCCGCAGATCGGCCACGGGCGCAACCTGGTGGATGTCACGTATGTCGAGAATGTGGCCCACGCGATCAATCTGGCCCTGACCGCCGACGCCGCCATCGGGCGCACCTACCACATCACCAACGACGAGCATGTGCCCCTGTGGGATCTCATCCGCGAGGTGCTGCACCGTCTCGGTATTCCTGCGCGCCTGCCAACCGTGCCCCTCTCGGCAATGCTCGCCGTCGCCACAGCGATGGAATCCCGTGCCGCGATCACGGGTCACGAACCCCTGCTTACCCGCTACAGCGTCGCCATCCTCGCCCGCACCCAGACCTACGACATCTCTGCGGCCCGCCGCGACCTCGGGTACGCCCCGCTGGTCAGTGTCGAGGCGGGTGTGGCGAAAACGCTTAATCATGTGGTTTAGGAGCATCCCATGCTCGATCTTCACCTCCTCGATACGGGCCACTGCCTGGTTTCGGCGCCTCACGTGATGCGCGGCGTACCTCGGCGGCCAATGATATGCCGCTCCCTGGTGGCATTGATCGGCCATCCGCAGCAGGGCTGGACGCTATTCGATACCGGGTACGCCCCGCGTATGGTAGAGGCAACGCGCCGCCTACCGTGGTGGCTCTACCGATTGGCCACCCCGCTACGCATCCGCCCCGAGCAGGCGGCGGTGCGCCAACTCGCCCGCTACAGCCTCGTCCTATCCGACATCCAGCGAGTGATCATCTCCCACGTCCACGCCGATCACGTCGCCGGCCTGCGCGACTTCCCGGACGTGCCGGTGATCGTCTCGTCTGAGGCGCTGACCAGCATCGCCGGAAAGCACGGATTAGCGGCCCTGGGCCGCGCCCACATCCCGTCGCTGCTCCCCGCCGATCTGGACAGACGTGCCGTGCCCCTACCCACCTTCATCGGCCCGCCGCTGCCGCACCTCGGCCCCACCCACGATCTTTTCGGCGATGGGTCGCTGCTGCTGATGCACCTACCCGGCCACGCCCGTGGCCAGATCGGTGCCCTGGCGCAGACAAAGCGTGGGCCGGTGCTACTCGCCGCCGACGGCGCGTGGACAAACCAGGCCATCCGAGAGCAGCGCCTGCCCGCCCGCATCACCCACCTGTTTGTGGACGACGTGCGGGCGGTTGGCGCAACCCTGGCGGCACTGCGTAACTTCTCCCTGGCCCGCCCCGACGTGCGGATCATCCCCACCCACTGCCCAGAGGTAGATATCTCTGCGAGATAAGCGAATTAAGGAGTCTGCCGCCGCTCAGCCCTCACCCCCTGCCCCCTCTCCCAGAGGGAGAGGGGCAGGGGGTGAGGGGGAGAGATCGGCTTATTCGAAAAGTATTGGCATTAGCCCTACGCTACCGCAGCGCCTCGCCAAGGGAGACCGGGCGCAAGCCGAGCGCCGCGATCTGATCGAGCCAGCCAGGCAGGGAGTCCACCGTACTCTGGCGCTGGTGCATCAGCAGAATTTCGCCGTAGACCTGGGCGGGGTTGGCGGTGGCACGGCTCATCCAGCCTGGGATGGCGGCATCGTCGGCGCTCCAGTGGTAGGGCACATAGCCATCGGTGGCCACGTGATCAATCGCCGTCTGGTTCGATGCGCCGTACGGAAAGCGGAAATAAGGCCGCGTCGAGGCACCCGTCGCCTTGCGCACAAGCTGCTCGGTCTGATCAAGCTCGGGGGAGACGCCATCCATGCCGATCTGGGTGAAGAAGGGATGAGTCAGCGAGTGGTTAGCGATCTCGTGACCATCGGCCACGATCCGCCGCGCCGCATCAGGGAAGGCGATGACCCAACGCCCGGTCACAAAGAACGTCCCCTTGAGGCCGCGTGCTTCCAGGATGTCAAGAAAAGCGTAGAGTGTTCGGTCGTCAATCTCAATATCGAAAGTCAGTGCCACCTCGGGCCGAGTTGCGTTCCCCCGCACGATAATCGGAGCCTCGGGCAAGGATGCGCCCGTTCTGTAAATTGGCACAACCAGGGGCCGTCCGGCGCGCAAAGGTTCATCCGGTGCCATCCGGTTGATCGCCAGGATAGCCTGCGGATCGCTGCCCGCCCGCTGCGCCACCGTGTCAAGGGTGTCGCCCTCGACGGCCAGGTAGGTCGCAAACCCGTTTGGCGAAGGAATATCGAGCGGGTTCCCACGCGGACCTGAGGAGGGACTTGGCGGCGTATTCACCACTGCGGCGGTGGGAGTCTGGTCGGCGAGTATGGCGTTGCGGGAGTCGCTACCGTCGCTGGCCAACGCGATCCCGGCGGGGGCATTGCTCCGAGGAGCCGATGCGCCCTGTGCAGTCGGCGTGGTTGACGTAGCCGGACTAGTCGAGTCAGGCCAGCGCAGGCTGAGGCCCACCATCACGATCAAGATCAGGCTCGCCACAATCAGGACGATAACCCGTGGACTCAGCCGAGGTGCCGGATCCTCCGTATCGCCACGCCCGCGCAGAGCGGAGCGCGGTTGCGGGCGAGCCAGAGGCTGAAAGATCTGGATTGCCGCATCGAGCCTGCTCCGCTCCTGGCGCTGGGCCGAGGGGTTGCGCGAGGCGGGCTGCGGGCGACGTTCGGGTCGGCGCTCAGGATCCGCGATGCGCGGCACCTCAGCCGCGCCGATGCGAAACAACTCCTCACCGCCCGCCGCCAGCAGAAGTTGCGGTGCGCCCCACAATCCATCAAACTCTGCCAGCCCCGCCCGGCTGGCCGTAACCGCCAGATCAACCGGCTCGCCCGCCGCCACAACGGTGTAGCATGCCGCACAAAAATCAGTCGCGTGATCACCCTCCAGATCACCCAGGGCCAGCGTCGCCAACCCGCACGCCTGATGCAGCGCCGCCGCCAGATCCGTCATCGGCCCGGCTGAGTCTGGCTCGTTGCCCGAGAGCGTCACCATGCGCAGGTCGGGGGAATCCTTGAGGATACTCGCCAGAGCTTGAGCATCAAGGCTACGGCCCAGGCGCAGACGTGGCTGGGCCGCTCGCGCCGGGCCACCGCTGAGACCGGGCGAAGCCGGAGCGATCAGGTGTAACAGGTGACAGGGTTCCTCGGCCAAGGCATCGGCCAGGCCCGCTGGGTCAGCATCGCGGAGCCGATCCACGATCAGGCGTCGGGCGCGCACCTCGCCAGCCAGGGCCGCTCCCAGGGCATCAGCCTGCCCGCCGCAGCCTGGTGCCGTCGCAATCAGCAGGCGGAGCGGTGCCGCTACCGCCAACGCAGGCGGTGGGCGCACCCCCTGCATCACCCGCACTAGCGTGTAGTCCTCGCGGATCGCTGGCTGCCAGAGTGTCTCTGACCCCAGGCTCATCCACTCCCACGGCAGTTCCGCAAGATCCGGGGCTGTCCGTAGCTGAATCTGGATGCGCGCCCCGGTATTATCCGCCCCACGGGCCACATCGAGCAGTAATTGGCGTACAGCAGGCCCAAACACTGCCTGCCCTAGAGCCGCCCCATAGACCGCCGGGTCGCTATCGGGTGGTGGAATCTCGACACTCGCCTCGGCGCTGCGTCCCGCCGCCGTCGCACGTAACCCGCAGGCACCGCCCGTCCCACGCCCGCCGATCACAATCTGAAAAGGGATGATCATCGCAGCCCACAGAATTATTGTTTACACTTCCGCTCTTTATAGCTCTTTGGACTATAGCACGCACACCCTACTGTGTCCACACGGCGAGCGATCATGTTAGGGCAGGATGCCCGCGCTACCCTGTTTCATCACAGACACCCATGCAGATTCGCCGCACAACACCCGATGACAATGAACCGTAGGGGCGCGTCGCGACGCGCCCCTACCCGACACCCGGCTATTCTCACGTGAGCGATGTACGCCCCGCGTATGAACGACTTTTGTTCTATTACGTTTTCGGGTACAATCCCTGTATGTTGTGGAATTTTGTGTGACCTATGGCGCGATCTATGGTGATGACACTGCGTGAGTTGCTTCGAGGGGTAGATCTGTTGGATGTACCCACAGGGTTCGATGCGCCCATTCTCGGAATCGCCTATGACTCCCGGCAGGTGCGGTCGGGCTGGCTGTTTGTGGCCATCCGTGGATTTCATACCGATGGACACCAGTATGTCTCTCAGGCGATAGATGCGGGTGCCACTGCGGTGATGGTTGATGTGCGCTACTGGAGCGGTGCTGAGGTTAACGTGCCACTGATCCGCGTTGCCGATAGTCGAGCAGCTCTGGCTCCGCTGGCGGCAAACTTCTACCGACGACCGGGTATGAGCCTGCGCACGGTTGGGATTACCGGTACGAAGGGGAAGAGTACCACCACCGATCTGGTGAGCCAAGTACTTGAGGGTGGCGGATTCAGCACCGGCATGATCAGCACGGTAGACTTCAAGGTTGGGGCACGGCGATGGCCAAACAGTACCCGCCAGAGTACCCCTGAGGCTCCTGAGATCCAGGGGCTGCTGCGCGAGATGGCCGACGCCGGCTGTACCTACGCGGTGATTGAGTCAACCTCGCACGCCCTCTCGGCGCGTTGGAACCGACTTGGCGGCTGCTGCTTCGACGCGGCGGTCTTTCTCAATATTACCCACGAACACCTCGATTATCACGGCAGTTTTGAGCAGTATCGCGCCGATAAGGCCCGCCTGTTTGAGATGCTCGGCGAGTGTTCGCAGGGCGACGTATGGGCAATCGCCAATGCCGATGACCGCAGCCATGCGTATTTTCTCGCCGCTGCGCCTGCTCACGCCCGCAGGCTGACTTTTGGCGTACAAGCTGCCGCCGATGTACGCGCCCACGAGGTCGTCGCCGGGCCGAGTGGTTCTTCGCTGCGGGTGATGACGCCGTGGGGCGAGACGCATCTGCAGCTCCAACTCCCCGGTAGCTTCAATGTCTCGAACGCCCTGGCCGCCCTCAGCGTCGCTCTTAGCCAGGGTATTTCGCTGGAACGAGCTACCGCCGCTCTGGAGGCGGTGCCTGGTATCCGTGGGCGCATGCAGCCGGTGAACCTGGGACAGCCCTTCGATGTGATTGTGGACTACGCCCACAACCCGGACTCGTTCGATCAGGTACTGAGCATGTTGCGCCCGCTTACGTCGGGTCGGATCATTGTTGTGTTTGGCAGCGCAGGCGAACGTGATCGGGCCAAGCGCGGCATCCAGGGCGAGATTGCCGGGCGCTACGCCGATCTGCTGGTGCTGACGGACGAAGATCCGCGTGGCGAGGATCCCGCCGCGATTATTGCGGAGATTGTCGAAGGGGCCGAGCGTGCCGGTAAGCGCGCCGGTGACGGCTACCTCTGCATCCCCGACCGGGCCGAGGCTATCCGTACCGCTGTGGCCGCCGCCCGCCCCGGCGATCTGGTGCTGCTACTGGGCAAGGGCCACGAAGGTACGATTATCTACGCCGGTAGCGCCATTCCCTGGGACGAAGCGGAGTCCGCCCGCGAGGCGCTGCGCGCCTTGGGCTACGCATGATCGATCTGGCCCCCAACAACCCCTACGCCCTCACGATTGCCTCGCCGATCATCGCGGCAGCGGGCAGCGTCGGCTACGGCGTCGAGGTAGCACGTCACCTCGGGCTGGGTACGCATCCGGCCACGCACGGCCTGGGCGCTCTCGTCACCCGCAGCACCAGCCTGCGCCCGTACAAAGCCCGGCCCCTGCCCGAGATCATTGAGACGCCAGCCGGTCTGCTCTACCGGGGCGAGGCGCATAACCCTGGTCTGCGAGCGGTGCGCGAGCGTTTCGCACCGATCTGGGCGACCTGGGATCTGCCGATGGTGGTGAGTTTGTGGGGCGAGAGTGTGGCGGATCTGGCTGAGGCCGCCGCGCTGCTGGAGGGAGTCGAGGGGGTAATGGGCATTGAGCTTCCGCTGGCCGCGCACGGGGCGCTCACGCCCGAGGCTGCCGGTCGGTTGGTGGCGGCGCTGCGCCGGGCCACCATGCTCCCGCTCATCGTGAAGCTGCCCGGCCACGCCCCCGACATCCTGGCCCTGGCCCGCGCCGCCGTCGCGCACGGGGCCGATACCCTGGCCCTGATTGATAGCCTGCCCGCCGTAGCCCCCCTCCCCGACGGCACTCTGGCCGAAGGGCGGCTCTGCGGCCCGGCCATCGCACCCCTGGCCCTGGCCCTGGTATCCGCCGTCTGCGCCGAGGTTACCGTCCCCGTGATCGGCATCGGTGGGGTGCGGACATCCGCCGACGCACGGGCGATGCTCGCCGCCGGGGCTACCGCCGTCGGCCTGGGTTCGGCCCTGCTCGCCGATCTCCGCGCCGGGGCGCGGATTGCCGCCGGGTAGAGACGCCCCGCCGGGGCGTCTCTACGACGCCTCGGCCCGATCCCAGGGAATAAGCCCCAGATCATCCAATGTCTGTGCATTCCGCCGCCGTAGCAGGTAGGTGCGGATCACGCCCTGGTCCTCAGCCTCTTCCAAAAGGACAACGACCTGCTGCCAAGCAGCAATATCAATGAGCGCCGCAGTGGGTTGGCCATCTGGCCCTACTACGAATTGGACACTTTTTAGCGTCTCCGTGATCGTCATTGTGCCGCTCCTAACGCGATATAGTGTCGGGATGATAGCATAGCCAGTCGGACTACACAACCTGTCCCGAACCATCTCTACCGCAGCACCACCTCGCGCACATGCACGTGGGCCACATCCCCGACACCGGCCTGGAGGATCTCTAGGCGTAGCGTACTCAGCTCACGCACGCCGCTCGGCAGATCCAGGCTCACGCTCGGGTCGGGCGGTAATCCGCTGTAGTGCTGCTCCGCAATGGTCTGGAGACCGCCGTCAGCCGGTGTGCCGATCAGGCGCAGCGTGAGATCCATCGAGCCAAGGGTAATCGTTACCCCACCGATGCGGCGCGGCTGCGGGAAGCGCAATTCAATGATCAGCGGGTTGGCCTCAAAACCACGCATCAGCGTACTCGGATCGCCGTCGAAAAGATTGTCCGGCGTACCCATGTCCAGCATCGAGTGGGCTATTGTCATCGGCCCGCCAACATCAACCTGATCCACCACGAGCTGCGCACGGGCGGCCTTGTCGGCGGCGAAAATCGTGTCAACGTTATCAACATAGCGCATCCGCACCACGTAGAACCCCGGATGGCCGTTTGGATAGGGGATGATCCGCTCGGGCGCATCCACAATAAACTTACTATCTTTCCGCGCCCGCTCATATTCTTCAGACGGCATGACAAAGATCTGGCGGGCCGGGTCGAGGGGCTGGCGCGAGACGGTGAAGGCGTCAATGTTGATTAACTGGACGCGGCTGGCCTGGGTTGGGGTGAGAAAAAACTCGATGTAGGCATTCGGGTTGTTGGCCCACGTCGGCGAAACCAGCAGGTGCGTGTCTGGCTCGCGGGCCAACAGGTCGGGGACAGCTTCGCCAAAGATCTGCGGTGCGCCGTACTGCATCCCAAAAAGGCCATAGTCGCTGTACCAGGTCGGCCCATCCACCAGGGCCGTGCGTAGCAGCACCAGGCTCGCGGCGCTCAACGTGAGGGTCACCGCCCCGGCAGCGATCCGGTAGCGCAGCCACCCCGCTACCCAGCGGTAGCAGTGATCCAGCCCGATGACGAACATCATGGCGGCGGGCACCATCATCGCCAGTACGCGGGTGATGCTTATTCCCACCAAGGCCGACGAGAAGGGCGCGGCCAGCACCGCCACCAGGAGTACCCGGTGTATTGGCGAGCGCAGCCGGATGAGGCATATCCCCATCCCCACCGCGATAAAGGGCAGCATGGCCAGGGGCAGGTGGCCCATACCCAGCATCCGGTGCCGCTCAAGATCAACCGTGTTGGGCAGGAACCAGTAGAACGGACTCATGCCGACCAGGTAGGTTTGGCCAAACAAGGCCAGTTTCTCGCCCAGCGGAATCGTGTGCGTCCAGTAAGAGTCAAGGACGTGCAGGTGGTTATCAAATGCGTCAGGCTGGAGCATACGAAAGCGCACCAGGGGCAAAATAACGATCAGCAGTGTGGCAGACGCGGCGCTGATCACCTTCCAGCCCTGACGCAGGTGGTAGCGCAGATCCGAAAAGAGCAGCAAAATCCCGCTCACCAGCATCACGCCCTGGCCGTTCACATAGGCGTAGAAGGTCATCGCGCCAAAGATAATTGCGGGGAAAGCCCACATCGCGCCACGGGTGCGGTAGAGCAGGTAGCAGCAGAGAAAACAGGCGTAGAACGCCACCATCATCACCGTCTCAAACGCGGTGCGCGAGTGCAAAAACCAGGCCGGGGCCACCGTGAGGGCCAGCGGCCCAGCCCACCAAAAACGGCTCTGAAAAACCAGGCGCAAGGCCAAAGCCACCGCCACCAGGGCCAGCATACTCACCGCCACCGAGGTAGCGCGAGTCAGGAAGGCCGAGCTGCCAAAGAGGGCCGTGCTGATCAGGTGGACATAAACGCTTAGGCTGAGGCTCCACTTCTCCGCGTTGGCGAAGTAGGGCGGCAGGAACGTGCCATCGGCGCTGCGCAGGCCATTCGCCAGCAGCGCACGGGCCAGGTTCGTCTGGATAGCCTCGTCGCAGAAAAAGTAGATCGGGAAGGTGCCGAGACCCACGAGTCGCGTCATCGCGTAGAGCAGCAGCCCCACGGTAAGGATGAGGGCGTCGGACAGGCAAAGCTGGGCCAGAATACCCCTCCGTCCCAGCGGGCGGGACAGGTCAGCCCCGCTCGGCTTCCCAACGGCGGGCCGCGAGGTCTCTCCGGCAACAATCAACATCGGCCCAGCCGGAACAATCAGCTGAACCGGCGTACCCTCCGGCAGATCAAGCGGCTCATCGGGGCGGATCACCCCATCAGAATAAACCGCACCAACAATGCGGCTCGCAGGAATATGGTTCGGCTCAGGGGCGTCTGGCATGGAATGGAGCCTGCACAGGGGGCGGATTGACGTGTGCGCCAGTATACCCGACACGGCAGGAATCGAGATCACGAATCTCTCACTCTGCGCCTTAGCGCCTTTGCGTCACACGAGCGTATGGTGTGACGCAAAGACGCCAAGGCGCAGAGATGTGGCAGTATGTTTTTTAGTGCGTAGCAGCCGTCGCCCGTGCAACAGGCACCTCGTCAGCGGTTCGGCTGCGCAGCCCGATGGCTAGGAACAGCAGCAAGAAGCAGGCTACGCCGCTCACCAGATAAGCCAGGGTGTAGCCCGAGACCCCGCCGCCGCCGCTGGCCGCTACCGCGCCGACTAGCGCACCACTCAGCAGTTGGCCCACCCCGGTGAAGACGGTCACGGCGCCCTGGGCGGCGGTGCGATCCTCGGGCGGGGCGTCGTTGAGCATAATGTAGCGGATGGGCGCACCCAGCAGGCTGGCCAGGCCCAGGCCAATCAGGGTGCTGGCTGCGTAGAAGGCCCAAAGCTGCGCGCCCAACAGACCCAGCAGCAGCAAGCCTGCGGTCAGCAGCAGCGTACCGACGATAATCACCAGGCGCGGGCCGACCTTGTCGAGCATTCGGCCAGCCAGGGGCGAGCCCACCGCCATTGCCAGCACCACCGGCAGCGTCATATAGCTGGCCGTACTCACGCTCACTCCGTAGGCAACCACCGCCAGACTCGGCAGGAAGACAATCACGCCCTCGCCCAGGCCCGCCCCGATGCTCAGCCCGTTCGCCAGTCCCAACTGCCGCGTGCTGATCAGCGTGCGGCGAATTAGCGGGTCGGCGGCGCAGCCCTCGGCCCACCAGAAGGCTGGCGTGGCGGCTACCGCCATCAGCAGGAAGGGCCAGACCAGTGGCGTGGCCAGGCTGGCCAGCAGGTTCTTGGCATCCAGGTTGCTTGCGCCCACCGTCAGGCCACCGAGCAACAGGGCCAGGGTAATCATACCGAGCACGTCAAAGGGCAGGGGTTTGGACGCGCCCGTGGCCGGTAGCACATTCCAGCCCAGGACTACTACCACTATCGCCACTGGCAAGTTCACCAAGAAGATCCAGTGCCAACTGATGGTGAGCAGCAGCGCACCCAAGATCGGCCCGATGATGAAGGCCAGCCCGAAGACTGCGCCGATCATGCCCAGGGCGAAGCCCTTGCGCTCTGGCGGGAAGCTGTCGCCTACCACGGCGCTGGCTACCGGGAAGATACCACCCGCGCCGATGCCCTGGAGCGCCCGACCAACCAGCAGCACCAGAAAGCTCGGCGCAGCGGCGGCAACCGCCGACCCGAGGGCAAACAGGCCCACCGCCAGCATATAGGCCGGTCGCCGACCGTAACGGTCGCTTAACTTCGACATCAGCGGTGCGCCCAGCAAGTTCATAAACACGTAGATCGTAAAGATCCAGGCACCCGCCCGATCATCCACCTCGAACCACCCTCGCAAGGCCGGCAGGGCCGGCCCGACAATGGCAATGTCCAACGCGCCCATCAGGACGCCCAAGAACAGCACGGTAAGTACGAGCTTCAGCGATGCCCCACCCTTTGATGTCGTCATAGATTCCTTCCTTTAGTCAGAGCTGACTATTCCTGAACTGACTATACTATGACACGGCGGCGCTGTCAAGACTTGTGAAGAACCGCGCCCTGTGCTACACTCTGCCCTGCGCGACTGGCGACCCCGCCGGTCGCCCTGTTTTGTGTCGCTGTATAAGTATTGTGCGGTGCCGGGCGGCACGCACAAGATGAGGAGCAGCTCCCCATGGCTATCCACCAGACTGTTAACGCCCACGTGCGTACCGTACTCGGCAAGAAGGTTAAGTATCTGCGCAAGAGCGGCCAGATCCCGGCCACCGTTTACGGCAAGAACTTCGACCCCATCTCCGTCCAGGTTGGCGCACGCGAGTTCGAGATCAGCTTCCGCAAATCGGGCCGCACCTCCGTGATTGACCTGTCAATCCAAGATCATGGCGTCCAGTCGGTCTTCGTACAAGACATCCAGCGCCACCCGGTAAGCCGGGCGATTCTTCACATTGACTTCAAGGTGATTGACCTCAAGAAGGCCGTCCATATGGAAGTGCCTATCGTAGCCGTCGGTGAGTCCCCGATGGTCGCCCGTGGCGACGCCCTGCTCAACCACGTGCTGAACTCGCTGATGGTCGAGGCACTGCCGAACGACCTGCCCCAGCACATTGACATTGACATCAGCGGCCTGGATGCGCTGGACAAGAGCATCCACGTGCGCGATCTGACCGCACAGGTGAGCTACAAGATCCTCGCCGACCCCGGCCAAGTGCTCATCTCGCTCAGCCAGTTGCGCGCCTCTGAGGATATTGCGGCAGCCGAGGTGCCGGTCGAGCCGGAACTCATCCGTAAGCCACGCACCGAGGAAGAATAGTCACATCGTGGTGATGGGCGGCTTCGCCGCCCATCACCACGATGTGAGTGCAGGTTTTCTGTGGAAAGGCCGCACCTACCCCGTATAGGTGCGGCCTTTCCACGTCACCCCGCGCCCGCTGCGCACGCGCCACATGCCCACTCCGGCGATCATCATATAGCAGAGCAGCCCACCCGGCCAGAGCAGGCCGTAGGCTATCGGCTGCCGGTAGAGCCGACGGTAGAGGATGCTGCGCAGGGACAGCGATGCCAGCAGCGCCAGCCCGCCCCCCGTCAGTGCGGCCCAGGCCACGCCCGTTTCCCCCAGCATCAGCCCCGCCAGCCCCACCACGATCATCCAGAGCGGGCCGAAGGCAGTCAGGACAAGCCTGGACATCGCCCACAATGAGCGACCTCCCCCGCTGCGGTAGCCCGCCGCCGCATTCTTCATCAGCCCCGCAACCACTTCGCGCCCGCTGGTGTACATACGCACCCGCAGGTAGGCCATGCCTTCAGCGATACCCACCCGGTAGCCAGCAGCGCGGATCACCTGGGCCAATCGCACATCCTCAAGAACCTCGCCGCGCACGGCGGTATGACCCCCTGCCTGCACGTATGCCTCCCGGCGCACGAAAATGCACTGCCCATTGGCCAGCACTTGGTCGGGCCGCACAGTGGGCCGCTCCATCGCCTCAATCGGGAAGAGCGCCATAATCAGAGCCGCAAATGGGGGCAGAATCACCCGCTCCCAGAACGTCCCCAGCTCCAGAAAAGGGAAAATCGTCAGCAGATCGAGTCTGCGAGCGATGGCCGAGGTCAGCAGGGCCGCAGCTAAATCGGGTTCGGCCACGGTATCAGCGTCGAGGAAGAGCAGCCACGTGCCGCTGGCCGCGTCACTGAGTTGCTGACAGGCGTTGCATTTGCCCACCCATCCCGGCGGCAGCGGACGGCCAGACAGCACCCGCAGGCGCGGATCGGCACTCCCGGCCAGGATTGCGCCGGTGCGGTCGGTTGATCCGTCGTCCACCACAATCACCTCGATCTGCGGGTAAGACTGGGCCAAGGCGGCACGCACACAACGTCCAATGTTGCGTTCCTCATTGCGGGCCGGGATGAGGATTGAGATCAGGGGCGAATGCGGCGGATGATCGGGAGTCATCAGGTGCGGGACACGGCCAAACCGACGGGCATCATGGACGATCATCAGGAGCAGGGCGGCACTGGCGGCCACGATGATAACGGGGAAGAGCATATGATTGTGGATTGTAGATTGCGGATTGCGGATGAATTAAGATGAGTATTAGCAAGAATCTTTGCGTCTTTGCGTCTTTGCGTCTTTGCGCCTTTGCGTCAAACCCTGATCTGACGCAAAGGCGCAAAGACGCAAAGAGGGAAAAGGGGCTAGGGTAGCGCGGGCATCCTGCCCGCATCCTACTCCAATGGCCAACCCGGAATGAGTCCATCTATCTCGGCCATGATCCGCTGCGTCTCGCGTAGGGCGATGACTATCCGCATATAGTGCAGGATGTCGTCCATACTCAGTTTACGCCCTTTGCGATCCTTGAGCCACTTTTCCAGCGGCTGGTAGCCGCCGATCTGCGCCTCCCAGATGTCGCGATCAATGCCCATAAAAAATTGCGTGCTGTTGATCGCCACCCGCCCCGGTTCACTCTCCTTTGGCGCGATGTAGACAACTTTCTCGACTATCCCCGTTCCGCTGTGCGGGAAGCTGATTCCCTGTTTGCCAGGAGTCAGCAGGATCGCCGCGCCGCCGTTGCCGCCGACGCCGCTACTTCCCGGTAGCCTCAGCAGGTGCAGATCAACCAACTCGGCTCCCTTCGCCACGAGATCGGTGAAGAGCGCGGTATCGCTGGTGACCGGCAGGCGCGGGAAGTCAATTTTGAGGAACTCGGCGTAGCGGGTGCGATAGGTGGGGCTGTGGAAGATGGCGTAGATGTAGTGGAAAATGTCTTCGGGGCCGAAATTATGAACAAGGTCGCCTTTTCCATTGCCAATGTATGTCAATCGTACCTGAGTTGCTATATGTGCAACGAAATTATCAGAGAAATTAGCATGTCGATCAGACAGAGGATAGTACAGATACAGGGGAAAGAGAAAATTCACTTCCTTTATCGAAACAGTGTGATGCTGAATGATACTATCTGAGCAGAAAACGTGTTCGTATCCGGTTTGTATTTCAAATCCACGACTGACGCAAAGTGCTAAATTTGCACCAGATCGCATATGCCTCATTACTCGGACACGACGATGAACCGCAACGTGGGAGTTATACACCGTCCATCTGACGTCAAAAGGTCTATACAGAATGGGACAAACATCATTTTCCCAAGGTTCATTCAAAAGAGCAATTTTTGCGCGATCATATTGCCATTGATTTTGGGTACACAAACGCCACATTAATCGAGCCTCTTGCTCATTCGTCGTAGATAGGAACTGATTGATTTTGGCTTTCGCCTCAGCACTATTCCAAGAGACTGCAAATTCATCGTGAGTAGTAATAATACCTGGTGCTGGATCGCCATTTTCTCCCATGGCATGGTGTAACCTCCATCCCGATTCGTACTCCTTCTTGACCTCAGTTGACTGTGGCTTGAAAAGATACGCTGGTTCACTTGGTGTCACCTCGACCCATGAGGTATTGCCAACATCATGTGTCTCAAGGAAAGCGTATTTTTCTGCGCGTCCTCCCCAAATATCAGCATAGTGTAGCTTGGCCAACGTTGTTTTTTTGCCTTTTCGGCGTATGAATAAGCCGATTGCTACACCTTGTTGGATGTCAAAGACATTCTCCTCAGATGACCCGTCAGGCGAAAACTCCTTCTTTTTACTGTTCCCATGGAGATTCATGATGTAGATAACATCAAACTCCTCAAGGAGACTCTTACGCATTCCCTTAAAAGTTGAGTTGTCTAAATATCCATTATTTGTAATGAATCCAAGAATGCCTTCTCCTGTTTCGGCAAGACGCCATTGAGCAAAACGGATAAACTTCACGTAATCATCTTGGAGCCATTTAGCTTGAGCGGGCTTATACAAATCAGGAAAACCCTTCCTGTAATCTTCAATGAGCGATTTAATCCAATCACCCGTATTTGTGCTATGCCCTGAGTAGGGTGGGTTTCCCATAATCACCATCACCGGCTTATCTTGCTTGACCACGTTCGCCGCCTCGCCCTCCTGGGCGATATATTGGGCAAATGGCATGGTCGCCTGGACAGACGCTTCCTCCAAGGCATTAGTCAGGTAAATCCCCAGCCGCTCGTTACTGCCAAAATGATAACCAAGCTGGCCCAGCAGCAGTCCCATTTTCAGGTGCGCAATGGTGTACGGGGCCATCAGCAATTCAAAGCCAAAGAGCCGACGCAGCAACTTTTCCGAGACATAGCTATCCCATGCTCCGGCCAACCCCATGTCGCTGAGGGTCGTGTGGATGCGCTGCACCACCGCGTAGAGAAACGTCGCCGTACCCGTGGCCGGATCGAGAATCACCGTACTTTCGTCGGCCAATCCCATTGGCTTGTGGAAATGCGTTGTCAGCAGGTGATCAACCGAGCGCACAATGTAGCCGACCACCGGCTCAGGCGTGTAGTAAACGCCCCGAGATTCGCGCAGGGCCGGGTTATAGGCGGCCAGAAACGTCTCGTAGAAATGGACAACCGGATCTTCCTGCTTGGTCGCCTTGCCAAAATCCTTCAGCACCGCGCCAATATCGGTGCGGGCCAATAGGCTGGCGCAATCATCCACCAGCCAGGCGATGCGCTCATCAAGATCGTAGCCTGCGATCTCCTGAAACAGCTTACGCAAAAACGGGTTGGTTTTGGGGATGGACATCGCCGCATCAAGGCGGCTAAAATTCAGCTTCTCCGGCATCGCAACGCGGGCCGCAAAGAGGCCATAGACAATCGTCTGGGCGTACATATCGGCAAACTCATCTCCCTTGAGGGTCGGCAAGAGAGTCTGGCGAAACGCCGTAAGCTGCTGATGTAAATCGCCCGTTTCGCCCTGCGCCGTCAGCACATCAACAATCACATCGTGCAGCCAACGCGCCGCCTGCGCCAGCCGACTCGCCAGTTCGCGGGGCGTATTAACGGTCGGGATCTGCTGTGCGGCGAACTGGGAGAGCAGACCGGCAAGATCCGCTGCTGCCGTCGGCGTAGGGACGAGCTTCTGCTTGGCCTTGTCCCAAGCAGCAACGCGGAGCGGAAGTTCGAGGCGGGCTGTGCCATTGACAAACCAATGCCACTCCAGGCCATCGGTAAAGAGCAAATTGGGCAGAGCGGCGCGGTACCGTCGAAGCTGCGTCCCCTCGCGGGTACGCGGCTTCTCGCGCTCGCTATCGCCGATGATCAGATCGAGCTTAACCCCAATGTCTTTCGCCTCAACATGGCCGATGGGCGTATTGCCCTGCTGAATCACAAAATCAGGCGCACCATACTGAGCGTGCTTCGGCTCGTTAGTCGCCTTCGCCGGACTCAACATCGCCTCAAAAAGCTGTTGCAACGCGGGACGATAGGTATGTTCAGTGGCGATGCCGCTCTTGAGGCAGCCCGCGATCTCAGCGAGGAATAACGTAACAGACATGGGGAACCTCGATTTGCCGATTGCCGATTGCCGATTGCCGATTGCCGAGCTTACGCAAACATCCCGGCCCGTAGCGATACGCTGCGGGCCGGGATGGAACACACACGTGGCTATACCCCCGATTTTGTTCTCTGCCGCCATCTCTCTCTCCGCACGAAGCGGAGGCCGCTCCTAGCGCGCCGGGTGCTACCCGGTCTGCCGTTACGGCGGCGATGCGAACGAGCGGGGTAGTACAAACGCTTTACGGCTCCTACCGATGAGCTCGCCCCACGCACCTTGCTCCCCATCAGCCGGCGCAGTCGCCTGGCCGTCGGCATCACTGCCAACGCCGGTGCGCTCTTACATTAAGGCTTTCGCCCGCACCCTTTCACCCCTCACCAAGTTTCCCCGGCGGGTCTGCTCTCTGTTGCCGTCTTGCGTCGCGCACAGGTTGCCCCATACGCGCCCCCACTTGCTGTTTCGCAGGGCGGCCTTCCACCCGAGGGTGGGCGAGGAGTCGGGAAGTTCCTCTGGAGGTTCGCTCCAGCGGCGGCTCGCCACATGTGCATCCGGGCTAGTATAACAGGTGCTAGCATAGTGGCGGCGAGGTATAGTAGCGTGAAAAGAGCCGATAGCCGATACCCGATAGCCGATAGTCGAGCATCAGCAGTTCTTTTCATCGGGTGTTGTGCGCCATGCGCATGGTTGTCTAACGTGAAAATGAGCGGGTGTCGGGTAGGGGCGCGTCGCGACGCGCCCCTACGGTTCGTTTTCATCGGGTGGTGTGGGCGAACCGCATGGTTGTCTGACCGGAAATTGAAATATCCCCTTCCGAATGATTAGGGGCGTGCGGTGTCAATGCAGACTGAACTGGCCACTTCATGAAGAGCCCATCTGCTGCTGAACAGTGATCCAGAAACGGGCGCGTAGAGGATGTGCAATCTCCCACGCACAATGCTATACTGTCGCCAGCATGCATAAAATCCGCCCGTGCCGCTAAGCTCTGAGTGGGTTCTGCTACACACTATTCGGGTAGTGGCTCGATCCAGAATGGCTGCACGTTCTCAATTGTAACGAGCCAAGAAGAGCCGGACACAACGATCATGCATGACAGCGGATGTAAAAAGGACAGCGATCTTCGCATCATGCGGGTGCGCCGTTGCCGTAGCGTGTTGTTGCGAGCCACTACCCAAATTGTTATGTTGGTGAGCGCACCCAATCAGTGTAGTGTGCTGCCGTAGAGTGAGTATTAGGGGCCCATATGCAGCGCATAGAGCTGAACATCCCCTCGAACCCGATCTTTGAGCGTGTGGTACGGGCGACCGCCGCCGAGCTTGGCGCTGCCTTCGGATTCTCCGATGAGCGGGTCGAAGATCTGAAGCTAGCGATTAGTGAGGCGGTGAATAATGCGATTGATCATGGCAACCAGGGCGAGGTGAATAAGCTGGTCGCCGTGGTTTTTGAGATTGATGGCGAGAAGTTGGAGATCCGGATCAGTGACCAGGGAACCGGCATGGAAGGACACGATGTCTCCCGCCACGTCATTGATGAGCAGAGCCTTGAAGCAGGCTATCTGCGCGGGTTCGGCATGTACCTCATTAGTGAACTTGTTGATGATTATGAGGTAAACTCCTCACAGAAGGGTACCGTACTGACCCTACGACTCTATCGGAGAAGTGAGCAGCCATGAGCGACATTATTCGGCGCGAAGAGTTCGGTGATGTTGCCGTCCTACATATTACCAGCACCAGCGTTGATGCAATATCGGCGGAGGCAATTGCGGCTGAATATGAGCAGATGCGTCCAATCACTGTTCTTGATTTCAGCGAGGTCTCGTTTATTAACTCAGCGGGAATCTCGGCCCTGCTAAAGTTTGTCGTCTCGGCACGGAAGTCGGGCTATAAGCTCTTTGCGATGCACGTCAGCCCCCATCACCAGAAGATTTTCAAGATGGTCGAGATGTCGCGCTTTATGCCCCCGATTGACGAGCGCGATCTTGCCGAGTTCCGCTGAGGTTCTGAAAAACGATATGGTATCATAAGGGCGTGATTCCACCCAAAAGACATGCGCGATATTGCGGGTACTCCTCGTTCGTGTAGGTGAAGCGCACCGCGTCATTGATTGAGTAGCGAAGCGAGGCACATGTGTCATCCACGGTGATGATCGTTGAAGATGATCCAGCAACCCGTCGCCTCTATCGCTTTCTGCTGACAAACAGCGGTTATACAGTGGTTGAGGCTGAAGACGGAGTGGCTGCCCTTGAACGCTATGCGACGCAGCCAAGTGATGTCATCATCACAGATATGAATATGCCACGCATGGGAGGGATTGATCTCGTGCGAGCGCTCCGCCAGAAGAATGCGGATGTCTATGTGATCATGGTGACGGCGTTCGGTACACCCGATACCGAGAAGTATGCCTACCGTGTGGGAGTAAATGAGTACCTCACCAAGCCCTTTGATTTTGAGGAACTTGAGCGCCGCGTCCAGACCTTTTTCGCACGCCAATCGAGAGACTGAATGACAGCATGGATACGGCTACTACCTCGGTTATTACCACCCCAGAACTTGGATCGATCCATATCAATGCGCGACCCTGGGCGCTCACGATATCGGATAATTTGCGTGCTACCTTTACCTTCGACCGTGAGGGTCGTCCCCTGAGTTGTTTCCTCAATGGTGGGAACTATCGCTTTGGCATCTCGGGCGACATTCTGCTCAAGATAGTTGCGGCACCACCGGCGCCAAAACTCCGGCAGCTTTTGTCGGAGGACGAATGCGTCCGTTTGCACGCGACGGTTCACGCCCATGTGGCGCGGATAGTGGCGGGGGTGACTCACGCGCTATCCGACGATCTGCGCGGCTGGTTCGCGCAGATCATGGCCTGGGACGAGGATCGTGCCTTGGTCAACCGGCGCATGTTCCAGTCAACCTATCTGCCGATCAGCATTGTGCCGCCAGATCAGTATCGCGCCCTAGTACTCCAGATAACCGAGGGCTGTAGCTGGAATCGCTGCACATTCTGTAGCTTCTACCGTGATCGGCACTTCCGGGTCAAGTCGCCAGTGGCGTTGCGCCAGCATATTCAGCAGGTGAAGGCACTCCTCGGGCGGGGGTTGGGGATGCGGCGATCAATCTTCCTGGGCGATGCTAACGCGCTGATTGTCTCACAGCAACGCTTGCGAGAGTTGCTCCAGGTGATCCACGACGAATTGCCTGCCCAGGATCTCTATGCCTTTCTGGACATCTTTGGGGCCGAGCAGAAGACCACGGATGAGTACGCCGAGCTACGCGCTGCGGGAGTGCGGCGGGTCTATATTGGGCTAGAGAGCGGTGACGAGGCGGTGTTCAACCTGCTCAACAAGCCCGGCTCGCCGCAGCAGTGCATCACAACCGTTGAGCGGATTAAGATGGCGGGCATCCATGTGGGGATCATTCTGCTGGCCGGGGTGGGCGGCCAATCCCTGGCCCCCCAGCACGTTGCGCAGTCGCTGTCAGTACTGACCGCGATGGGACTCGATGCGGGCGACCTGGTGTACATTTCGCCGCTGATTGTGTCGGACGACAGCGACTACACAAGCCGGATGCGTGATCTCGGCATCGTACCCCTGTCCTCATCTGCCCTCGACACCCAGATGGACGAACTAAAGACCGGAGCGCGTCTGGCGACGCAGGGCCGTCCGCGTGTCGCCCTGTATCACATTGAGGAGTGGCTTTACTAGCAATCGGTCGTAGTCGTTAGCTGTACCATTGGCATTGGGCGATGGCGCTGTCCAGATCGTCAACACTGGTGCGTTTCGCTCTTGAACCTGTCCTCACTCCTTCCTCCCTCACCGCGTCGTGGCCGCCGTAGACACATTGCGCCGCCGCGAGCCAGAAAGGCTCGCGATCGTATCGCTCTGGCGGGCGAGATGATCGTAGCGTCGCAGGTACGCCTTGCCAAGCGAGGTATTGCCGATCTGAAGGTAGCACGCCCCCAGGTAGTAGAGCGCCTGGGCGTGGCGCGGGTTACGCCGCAGCACCTTCTCGAAAAGCGGGATCGAGCGCCCCGGCTCGCTCAGTTCTTTGTAGCACAGGCCGAGCATGAAGTTCGTCTCCACATCCTCGGGCCAGTGATCAAGAACGTGGGCAAACTCGGTGGCCGCGAGGTCGAAGCGGCTGCGCCGCACATACATATAGCCCAGGTCGTAGCGTAGGGAGTGAGCGTTGGGGGCCAACTCCACCGCCTTGCGCCATGCGGCCAAGGCCCAGCTCTCACGACCGAGGACGTTGTAGATAAATCCGAGCAGGTAGTTGGCCTGAGGGTCGTTCGGCAGGAGCTGCACGGCCCGCTCGAAGGCGCGGGCCGCCGCCGGGTTCAGGCCCATATCGTAGAGCAGTTTGCCCATGTTGAGGAAGAGTCCCCCATTGCCGGGGTTCAGCCGAGCGCACTCGAAGAGCATATCGTAGGCGTTTTTTGGCCGCTTGAGCAGGCGCAGCACCGCGCTCATGCGCAGGCGCACATTAACATAGTGCTTGTCCTGGGGCGGCACCTGGCCGTACTCATCCAGCGACTCGTCCCAGCGGCGCTGGCGGGCCAGCAGGTTGCCCAGCAGGTAGCGGGCGTGGTACTCCTGGGGCCGCCACTGGAGCAAGGCGCGGTAGATTCGCTCGGCCTCATCCTCGTAGCTCTGCGACTTGAGAGCCTGACTCAGCCGATAGTACCACTGGGCGACTTCCTCTTCCGATCGGCTGACCAGCGTGTTTTCATAGGCTCCGGTGTCGGGCGAGATAAAGGTCGGCTCGACGCGCAGAGCCTCGGCGAAGCACTTCTGCGCCAGCTCGTGGGCACCGTGGCTCTGGTGCATCAGGCCCATGTAGTAGCGTGGCTCTGCGGCCTGCGGGCGGGCGTTGCACGCGCTGTTGTAGTGGATATAGGCCCGGCCAGCGTCGTCAATCTTCTGGTAGCAGCGACCCAAGGCAAAGTGAGCCTCGTAGAGATTCGGGTTGTGCTCCAGAGTCTCGCGGAAGGCAGCAATTGCCCGATCAAGCTGGCCGCGAGCGGCAAAGGCGACGCCCAGGTTATAGTGAGCCTCGGCCAACTGGTGATCAGTCTGTACCGCTTCCAAATACTCGCGCAGGGAACTCTCCCAGTCATCCTGGAAGGCCAAGGCGTTGCCAATGTAGAGGTAAATGATCGCACGCTCGCGCTCAAAGATCTGCGCCTGCTCCTCACCATCCACATAGGCGGCGATCAGGGCAGCCTTAAAATGCTCAATCGCCTCGGCGTAAGCGGCTCGTAGGTATGATCGCATCCCTTGACTAAACGCCGCTCCCAGGCGCGTGCCGGCCATAAACCGTTCGCTGCCCACGAAGGTGTCGAGGTCAAGGGGCATAAAATGCAGGTGGTCGCTTGTAGCCATAGGAGTCTCCGAAGTACCCGCTCATCGTCCGGGCCTACTCAGATTCTATACTATAGCACGCCGCTCTATCCGTGTGCATAACAGTCTTATGCGGTACGATAGTCTTCCAGTGCGAGACGCAGTTGCTGGTTCAGTTCGCGGGCGAATCCGCGACCGAGATGGGCCTGGGCTTGCTTCAAGATCTCGGGGAGACCCGCAATCCACGTTTCCGCATCAGCATCGGTCAGTGCTGCCAAATGATCGTCCCAGAACAGTGCTGCCTGTTCCGCATTGAGGACATCATCTACAATGGTGCGCAACTCGGCACCCAGGTGTGTGAGCCGT
>CAIXLU010000011.1 GCA_903920315.1 uncultured Oscillochloris sp. | reverse complement strand
CCTCATGCAGGCCGCTTCAGCGGCCTTCGTCACCGTAGCCGAGGCGTTTACGCCCACGGCACGACGGCGGGGCGATCTATGGACGTTGTCCCAGATCTGGGGCGCAGCAGCACCTCATGCATTCCCCACTTTGGACTCATCCGGGGCTGCTGCGCCCCTACCCCTCTTTCGTTCTGTGATACCAAAATAAGGACAACCTAACAACAAAGGGAAGGGGTGGGAGGCATTGCCTCCCACCCCTTCCCTTTTCGTTCAGGCTGAGCGATCCTTGGGCGTTACCTCGATACCGTGATTGATGAGTTGCACGGCACCTGGGTATCCTTCACTAGCGTCTGAGCTCTGATCGTTGAACTATTACTCGTCAGGGTAGCGCCCAAAGTGATCGTGCCAATGAAGTTGGCGTCTGTCCATATGCCTATCGCCGCATCCTTCCTCTCACCGGAGAAGTCCGGCACCGTGCAGTTCGCCGGTGCCACTGTGATCGACGAACTGCAAGCTACCCGTGATCCTGCCACCAATGACTGGTATTCCACGATGCTGCTTCTGCCCATATTGTTACGATTGAAATTTCCGGTGAAATTCGCACCAGTCCATAGTGTGTTGGCAGCAGTGCGGCTCTTACCTATGAGATTCGGCACACGACACTGCCCGTTAGCGAGTGGCGCATCCACTACGATCTGTGCGGTGTTACAAGTTTCCACCGAATTCGCTGGCAACGTCTGGGATGCTACTATGTCGGTAGAATTTAGACCAGAGTCGTCGAACGTACCCGTAAAGCCAGCATCCGTCCATGCCGTAAGAGCGTCGGCTTGGGTCAGACCTATCAGATTCGGCACACGACACTGCCCCGTAGTGAGTGTCGCGGTGGGAGTCACCGGGGTGGCGGAAGGCGTGGCCGACGTGGCCGTGACGGAAGGCGTGGCCGACGTGGCCGTGACGGAAGGCGTGGCCGACGTGGCGGTGGCGGAAGGCGTGGCCGACGTGGCCGTGACGGAAGGCGTGGCCGACGTGGCCGTGACGGAAGGCGTGGCCGACGTGGCGGTGGCGGAAGGCGTGGCCGACGTGGCCGTAGCGGAAGGCGTGGCCGACGTGGCCGTGACGGAAGGCGTGGCCGACGTGGCCGTCGCTGTCGCCGGGGTGGTCGCCAGTGTGGCCGTCGCCAGGGTCACGGTGGTTGCCACAGGAACGGTGGCGGATGCGATGACCGGGGCGGTGGCGGTTGATACCGGAACGACAGTAGTCGCACCGGGGATAGCGGTTGGCACAGTCGTCCCCGCACCGGCCGACGGGTTAGTTGTTGGGATGATCACACCACCAATAAGCGCTGTAGATACCGTGGTGGCCGTCGCAGGCACCATTGTGGCTGGACGGGAGGTCGGGCGCACGGTAGTTGGACGAGCCGTCGCCAACGGGTCAATCGTAGCCTGTGAAAGACCGCTATTAATATCAACAAAAACATCAGAGGTACTAGTACCAATACCGCCCAGAACCCCAACGCTAATAATAACAACCAGCCCAATAAAGACAGCGTACTCGACAACGGATTGACCGTACGACGTGTGCAGATCTCTGCGATAGCGCGATGGTACCTTCTCCCTGCAATCAATACCCATCATCGTGCCCCCTTCCTGGTTGAGTAAGACCTCCGCTGTGATGGAAACCTGTTATGTCTCACCAAAACAACAGCGGCTAAGATGCGAAGCGATCCGCCCTCCTGGTCTGATGCTGTCAGCCGATAACGTGTGTCGCAATAGGCAACTCCCTCGCGCGTATGACAATGAGAACGTCATGACATCTTACAAGAATGTCATTACCTGAGCATAGCATAGCATAAAGGGGAAACGTATGCAGGGCGGTCGTAGAATAGCCGAGAGCCGATAGATGATAGCCGATAGCCGGGTATCAATGGCTATCGGCTATTTCTACAGTTGTTGTTTGGATCACCCCCCCTAACCCCCCCGCAAGCGGCATATCTTTACCCACATCTTTTGCTCTGTGATGCGGATGCGAGGTGGCGAGGGGTTTCAGAGTCAAAAACTCTCAAAATCTACCTGTTTTAGTGTTCATTGTGGCGATTTCGTCGCCACAATGAACACCAATTGGCTCATTTTCCACTGGTGGAGCCGCTCCAGCCGATCTCCGCAGGTTTGACCCATTGCTCCGTTTATCGCATTGCAATGCAGTAAAAAAAGATGTGGGTAAAGATATGCCGCTTGCGGGGGGGCTAGGGGGGGTAGAATTGTAAAGTATCTACGGATCTTGTCATAGAGCAAAAATAACACTGTCACGCTGAGCGAAGCGAAGCGTCCCGGAGTCTATATCGCTCGCCGGGACGCTTCGCTTCGCTCAGCGTGACAATAGTTATGACAGTATTACTTTTGCGGTATTGCTTAAAATCTGCAATCTGCAATCTGCAATCCGCAATCCGCCTCACAGGTACTATTCAACCACTGTACCAATGGGGGAGTTCACAACAAAGAAGCAAGCATATATCATATATCCGTGCGCAACTTGGGCGTCACACAACACATCCTCCATGAGAGAAAGGGACAGATCGCGTGGTCACACAACTGAACCGCCTCCCACCATCCGTCACCGCCGCAGACCGCGAGCTCCTGCGGGCCGTCCAGAGCCTTGGCGACTACCAGCCCATCAACAGCGTCTACAGCATCGCCACCATGCAGATGCAAGAGGCAAGTCTGACTCACGCAGAGCTGTCTATCGTTCGGTTGGAGGAGGAACTGAAGCATGCCCGCGCTGTAGCCATCGAGACAGCCCACGCCCTGCACAACACGGGTCTTGGCGTGAAAGAACAGGTGATTGCGCAATACGGCCATGACTCGACCGCCGTCGAGATCATCGGGCTAACCCGCAAGTCGGCGCATAAGCGCCCAACACGGCGTAAGGTAACGGCGTAGGATAGGGGTGGGAGAACAAAACCAGGAGAAGCAGTAGCTTCTCCTGGTTTTGTTCTCGTCTGTCTGCGTTTTGTTGTTTGACAATAGTAGATCTCTTTGCTAGAGCAGGAGGATTGTCTTGTGGTCTGGAAGTAGAGTATCGTATAAGGATAATAGCCTTGATACGCGGTTCCATCTCGGCTAGAATTGCTCTGAGCGCCAGTGAATGACACGGTCGTGTGTGTCTTCGTTCAGTTTACCGCTCGGCTTGGAGAAATATTATGACCGCGCAGCCTAAGCAGGAGATCACCGAGCAGGCATACCTCGCGCTGGAGCGTTCGAGCGCACAAAAACATGAATATTTTGACGGCGAGATCTTCGCGATGTCGGGAGGGACAGCATCGCATAATCTGATCAGCGGCAATGCGTTTGCGTCACTGCACACCCAACTGCGCGGAACTGGCTGCCGGGTCTTGAACAGCGATATGCGCCTCAAGGTCGTGGCAACAGGGCTAAACACCTACCCTGATGTAACCGTCGTATGTGGGAACTTCCAGTTTATTGATGAGCGCCGCGACACGATCACTAATCCCATTGTGATTATCGAAGTCTTATCGCCATCAACCGAGCGGTATGATCGCGGGATGAAGTTTCAGAACTACCGAACCATTGCCACCCTCCAAGAGTACATCCTGATCGCACAAGACAAACACCAGATTGAGCATTTTATCCGCCAGGAAAATGGGCTGTGGCTCTTTGAGGAGGCCCGTGACCTTGGAGGTAGCATCGCCCTACCCTCGGTACACTGTATGCTCACCTTATCTGATGTCTATGATGGGGTTGATCTTCAGCAGGATCCCACAAGCATGCCTAGAGATGTTCCGCCTGAGAACAGCCAGCCACTATAGCGTTACCCCTTCTACAACTAAGGTACGGTGTAGCAACTTCATCACTCATTTCGCCACTATACTATACATAGGGACTTCCCATGCCTGCAAAGAATCGTATCCGCGATATCGCACGCCCTATCTGGCAGCGGGTCGCGCAGCATAACGGAATGCCTGATAGTCCCATACATCCCCGCCCATCGCCGCCGTGGTAAAAAAGATGCGGGTAAAGATATGCCCACATCGTGGGAGAGGGAGACAGGGGGTGAGGGCATACGATGCCTGCACCCTAATGGAGGATATTATGGTCGATCTGATCCAACGCCTGAAAGCATACCTCGACGCACCGACGACCCTCCCGTTAACCCAGGCGGTACCCCTGGGCGCGATGGCGGGCCTCAGCGCTGCGGACATGGATGCTTTGATGCAGGCAAGGGAAGGGCTACCTGGGGCTTGACAAAACCAATGGCCAGATTGACCCAACCCCCATTGACGAGCTTGCCGGAGCCTTCGCAGCAGCCAGGATGCAACTAGCGGTACTCACCGCCTGCCAAGGCGCAATGATCGGTGCCACCCCCACGGCAGCCGGTCTCTTGAGCGGTGTGGCTCCAACCCTCATCCACGCCGGCGTGCCGTTGGTTGTGGCCCATGCAGTTCACCGTACGTCAGGCCGCAGCGAACCGCTCGTGTGGTCGCCTGACAGCACCACACTGCTGCTTATGTTTAGCGGTGATGTGCTATACACCATCCGAACCCGCGTGGTAGCTGCGGGGTTTTAACCCCGGCAGAGGAAACGCGGGTGCGGCGCATGGAGGACTCGCACCTTGGATACATGCGCCGCGAACAACGGGTTTACTATGGCGAAAACTATAATTGTATGTTATCATGAACTTATGCAACGAACTGTCCGCCTGAAATTAACCCCATCGCCGGCACAGGCGGTGTCCCTGGGGGAAACAAGCCGCCTGTTTACT
>CAIXLU010000010.1 GCA_903920315.1 uncultured Oscillochloris sp. | reverse complement strand
CGAGTTCACCCGCGACCACCTGGGCCTGGTGGATAGCCGCACCACGGTGATTGTCCTTGGCGACGGGCGTAATAACGAGAACGACCCGAACCTGGCCGCCTTCGACGATATCCGTCGCCGCGCCCGCAAGGTGATCTGGTTTGCCACCGAAGAACGCTCTATGTGGGGCGTCTACGATCCCGGCTCGCTCAGCAGCGACATCCATAAATACGCGCCGATGTGCGCCGCGATGCACGAGGTAACGACGCTACGCCAACTGGCCGAAGCGATAGATCAGCTATTCGGGCGGGCGTAGCATCAACCTACCTAACCTTGCCGCTGCCAGTTCGATTAGGTACAATGGCCGCACATGCCGCTCTCTATTATTCGCAATACCGCAAAACTCGCCCTGTCACGCTGAGCGAAGTGAAGCGTCCCGATGGGCATGATCTTCGCCGGGACGCTTCGCTTCGCTCAGCGTGACATGTGCGATAGAGTGACTTTCGCTCTATTGCCTTTATCCCCGCTGGGAGTCCGCGTCTATGCCTCATCTCTCGTTTATCTACCCCGAGATGCTCTGGCTGCTGGGTACGCTGGCTCTGATCTGGGCAACGGCATTACTGGGGCCGCGCCGCCTATCTGCGTGGCGTTTCTGGGGTGGGCTGGCCCTGCGCAGTCTTATCGGTCTGGCCCTTGTGCTGGCGGTCGCGGGAACCCAGCTTGTTCTGCCTGTCAATCAGCTCACCACGGTATTTTTACTCGATGGTAGCGACTCGCTGTCGCCATCGCTGCGCGCCCAGGCCGAGACATTTATCCAGGACGCCCTCACCGCCATGCCCGAGGGCGACCGGGCGGCTCTTGTGGTTTTTGGCGGTAACGCCTTGGTTGAGCGATCTCCTAGCGACCAACGCCGCCTCGGGCGGATCAGTTCGGTGCCGGTGGCCACTCGCACGAATATCGCCGACGCCATCCAGCTCGGCGTGGCGATGCTGCCCGCCGACACCGAGAAGCGTCTGGTGCTGCTTTCTGACGGGGCTGAGAATAGCGGGCAGGCTACCGAAGCCGCCCGCATCGCTGCCGCTCGCAGCGTGCCGATTTCCGTCGTCAATCTGGCTCTGCCCAACGGCGATACCGAGGCGCTGGTGGCGCAGCTAGAAGCTCCGTCCCGCGTGCGCGATGGCCAGATCGCCAAGCTCAAGGCCACGATTGAGAGTACCGTCGCCCAGCGCGCCACGGTGCGCCTGATCGGTGACAGCGGCGTGATCGCCGAGCGCCAGATTGACCTCAATCCTGGCGCAAACCTTGTACCCTTCGAGGTGGTGGTGAGCGGCTCCGGCTTCCAGCATTACCGCGTCCAAGTGCAGCCCGAGCGCGATGGGCGGACTCAGAACAACGAGGCGTCTGCGCTCATCCAGGTGCAGGGGCCGCCACGTATCCTTGTCGTCGCCCCCCAGCCCGCAGAGTCCGCCGCGCTGATCAGCGCCCTGAAGGCTACCAATGTCCTTGCCGAGCCGATCTCGCCCGACGCCATGCCCGCCGATATGGCTGGCCTGAGCGTCTACGACGCAGTGAT
>CAIXLU010000009.1 GCA_903920315.1 uncultured Oscillochloris sp. | reverse complement strand
TCAGGTGCAGGCCAAAGAGGCTCTGCGTAAGAGTGAGGCGACCCTGCGCAGCTTCTTCGACAGCACTGTTGTACTGATGGGCGTTGTTGAGCTGGTAGATGACGATATTCTGCACATCTCGGACAATGCGACCACCCTGCGTTTCTTCAATCTGCCGCCCGATCAGCCTTTCCCCTACCACGCCAGCGCGGTCGGTGTGCCGCAAGAACACATCCGGCTGTGGCGTGCGCAATATGTGGCCTGCGCCCAGTGCGGTGCGCCGGTATCTTTTACGTACCCGCACACTACCGCTACGGGGACGCGCTGGCTGTCGGCAAATGTCAGCCAGATCGCCGGGTCAGCGGATTCACCACTACGCTTTGCCTATCTGGCCAAGGATGTCACCGAACGCATCGAGGCTGAGGCGGCGCTCCATGTGGCCCACGACCGCTACGCTTTCCTGGCGAACCACGATCATCTCACGAGCCTGTTTAACCGGCTCGCGATCACCGACCAAGTCGAGGCTGAGTTGGCAGAGGCGAATCAGAGCAACTTCCCGCTGAGCCTCGCCCTACTGGATATTGATCACTTCAAGGCGGTGAACGACCGGTACGGGCATGTGGCGGGCGACCGAGCCCTGCGCCACATTGCGCAGATCATCACCGAGACCGTGCGGCCCTCCGATTGGGTGGGGCGCTGGGGCGGCGAGGAGTTTCTGGTGGTGCTGTCGCACACATCGCTGGATGATGCGGCACTCATCGCCGAGCGAGTGCGAATGCAGATCACGAATCGTCCGCTGCGTCTCCCCGATGGAACAGAACTGCGCCTCACGGTGAGCATCGGGGTTGCCAGCACCGGGCTGCCTGCGGAAGGCGCGGGGGATCCGGAAGATCTTTTTCAGCAGGCCGACGCCGCGCTGTATGCCGCTAAGCACGCGGGCCGCAATCAAGTCATCTGCGCGTCGTCTATGTGCTTGGCGGTATGCTATTAGACATGGTTCAGAACAGCTTTACAGTGTGCGGTGTTTGTAGTGCGGGCTTCCAGCCCGCTAGATGCGCGTCGGCAGGCTGGAAGCCTGCACTACGAACTGTAAACCTGAAACCTGGCACCTGAAACCTTGTCTTAGCGGTGAAAATAGCCGATAGCCGATAGCCGATAGCCGATAGTACGACCGTTGTAAATGGGTATATCGGGCTTCAGAATGCCATCGGTCGGCACTACGTAGGCGCGGCGTGCCGCCGCGCACCTCGGGTATCGCGCGGCTGCACGCCGCGCCTACGTCAGGAAGTACAACTGTCGTAATAGCCGATAGTCGAGCATCAGCAGCTTTTTTCATCGGGTGCTATGCGCGAATCGCATGGTTGTCTGATATGCAGAACGGGAGCGGGACAGGGAGCAAGGTGTGAGACGATGCGAGATTGGCATGATATAATCCGCCCATGGCTGTGATCTGGCTTATCGGCGTCATCATCGCTGGGGCGATTCTCTACTGGCTGGTGATCATTGGTGAGGGCGCGTATCTCGGCCCGTGGGCCGTCCGTCTGATCTATCGGCTGGGCGCTTCCCACTATGATGCCGTGCGCGCCTCGGTTGTACTCGAAGACTCGGCCATGCTTCTCCCATTGCTCCGTGTGGCTCTCGCCCATACTGATCATCCGCACGTCCTTGATGTGGCCACCGGCACGGGTCGTGTGCCACTGCTGCTCGCACAGATCGTGGGCTTCGATGGCCAGATCGTCGGCATGGATCTCACCCCGCAGATGCTCGATCATGCGCGGGCGAGGCACAAAATCGTCTGTCCACAGGCTTCCATCCACTGGCAAATCGGTGAGGCGTGCCGCCTGGACTGGCCCGACGCGAGCTTTGATATGGTATGCTGCCTGGAGTCGCTAGAGTACTTCCCACACCCGCAGCGCGCCATCGCCGAAATGGTTCGCGTCTTACGGCCCGGTGGCACCCTCGTGATCAGCAAGTGGCCCGATAGCTGGGCCTATACGCTCCCCGGACGCGCCCTGACATGCGCGGCCCTGGCCCTTCGCCTACGCGGGCTGGGCCTTAATGAGATACTGATCCGACCGTGGCAGCCCGGACATTATGAATTGGTGACGGCAAGGAAGTGTTGAATAGCCCATCAGCGATCAACACGCAACATGCAATGGCAGATGCGACCGTAACCCCCACCGCTGCACCGCTGCTTTTTGGGCGCTACCGCGTGCAGGAGCAACTTGGCACGACGCGACTGAGCGGCGTCTATGCGGCGAGCGATGAGCGTCTCCAGCGCCAGGTACTCATACATCTACTACGCAAGGATCTGGCAGGCCAGGAGCGCATGCGCGACCGCTTCATCAGCGAGATCGCTCAGAGCGCCCAACGTTCGCATCAGGCTCTGCTTGAGGTGTTTGATAGCGGTGAGGCCGCTGGTCGGCCCTTTATGATCACCGAGTGTGTGCGTGGGCGTCCCCTACGCGGCATGGGTGTGCTGTCGGTCGAGCAGGTTCTGCTCTCGATGCGCCAGGTAGCCGGGGCCATTGCTGTCTGTCAGTCCCACGTCGCCGCCGATATGCTTGGTGGACTCTATCATCCCCCGCTCAGCAGTAGCAATCTGCTCCTGGTGAGTGAGGGTCGAGTAAAGCTCGTGGAGAACTGGCAGATGCCGCCCGACGAGATTCTGGCAGATCTTGCCGCCTACCGCGCCCCCGAACTGAGCGAGGGCCAGCCGCTCACTCTGGCCTGCGATACCTACAGTCTTGGATTACTCCTGTACGAACTGCTGACCGGCGAGCGCCCAGTGAGCGGCGATGATGCCCAATCCATCGCCTTGGCTCATCTGAATGTCCGCATCCCGCCGCTCGCGCAGTGCCGTCCGTCCCTCTACCTACCGAAGGCCGAGCAGGTGGTGGCGAAGGCTACAGCCCGCTACCCCGAGCATCGCTACGCAAATGCCCAGGAGTTTGCCGTCGCCCTTGATGCGCTCTGGCGTGACTTTGCGGTCAGCACACAACCCGTGGCAGTGCCGTCGGTTCGGCACACGCCGCCGCCGCCTGTTCCCACCCCGCCGCCAGTTGCGGCGGTTCCGCGCCCCCCGCCGCACCCTCGCACAGATCCCCAGACGTTCGCACGGGGTTGGGGATGCCTCCCGTTCCTACGGATTTGGTGGCCGGGTTCCGGTGGCCGGCCACCGGAACC
>CAIXLU010000008.1 GCA_903920315.1 uncultured Oscillochloris sp. | reverse complement strand
GCCGGTGGCCGGAACCCGGCCACCGGCTCCCGGCTCCCGAATCATCGTAAATGGGACGCATACCCAAGCTCATAGCATATTTTCGGAACTCTGTATTTTGCGCAGACCGCAGTGCAATGCTATAATTACATGAGTGTAGGCATCGTTATCCATCAGGTAAGCGGGGAGACGAAGAGTCTCTCTGCTTAGTGTTGTTTAAGTGGGGTGTTATGGACGCGAAAATGGTTACCTTCGGCGAGACATCGCTCGATAAACTTCTCCAGTGGCTTCGCTCTAGCGGCGAGCCAAAAGATATCAAAGACGTTCTACAGCAATACCTTGTGATCATCAGCAAGTCGGTGACGGAGGATAGTGAATGACAGTCGCCTCTGAGTTTCAGGGTAGCGTGAGCGAGCAGAGCCTGGCCGAAGAGGTCTATCGCTTGATGACGACGCAGGGTTCGTTTTTTGCTCTCGATGCACCGATCACGCAATCGCTTGCCAACCTGGCTGATTTTCTTGCCGGCACATATCAGCGCGACCGCGACGAGATTGCTGGCGAGATTGATGCAGCACTGAGGGCAAACGACAATCTTTTCCAGCGACGGGAGACGGAGAACGGCGTACTCTACGTCACGTCGCGCCAGGGAACCTACGTTCCGCGATCAGATGCCGATACGCATTCGTTCCGACAGCGTCTCCACGAGCCAGATCACCCGTTGCCGATTGACGATATTAGCGTGGTCGTCTCGACCTCGCGTCCGGCGATTACCACGGTCGAGCCGGTGTTTATCTCGGACTATTGGCAGGTGCAGGCCGGCATGTCTCCGATCAATCCGGTGGTTGCGCCAACTGATTTTGGCCACGCCAGCACCGTTCCTACCCTCCCGGTGTCTGCTGGTGATGTCGCTGCTGCGCCGAGGTCAGATATCGTGATCCCTGAGCCGGTGGTGGCTTCTGAGTCGGTGGTGGCCCCCGAGTCGGTGGTGGTGGTTCCCGAGCCGGTGGTGGTGGCCCCCAAGTCGGTGCCAGCCACCCGCAAGCCGGTGGTGGTTCCCGAACCGGTGGCGGTTCCCGAACCGGTGGCGGTTCCCGATCCAGTGGCAGTGGCCTCCGAACCAGAGGTGGTTCCCGAGCCGGTGGCGGTTCCCGAGCCGGTGGTGGTTGCGCCAAAGCCAGTGGTTACTCGCCCCGACCGCAATACGGTCATTACCTTGCCCGAGGGTCTTGCCCTTGATTTACGGCGACCAGTGTCCGATCTGATGGCCGAGCATGGCGCGAAGCTGGAGAAGATCCTGGCCGACCGAATTGATGAAGATCCCCTGCGCCGGATGGTGAGCTTCGGGCGAAGTTACTACCCCGAGGCCAGTGTGGTCAATCTGGGCAAGAATGATCTGCGTAAGATCCGTGACTACATTCTGGAGCGTAACGAGCCATTGCCCGATACGGAGATTATTGCCGATCTCTACTATCACAACCCGCGCCAGTCCGACTACGAGGGCTTCCGCTTTTCGCTGAACTACCGCCTGCACCGCGAGAAGGACTTCGAGTTTGTGGGCGTTGAGGGCGCTCGGCTCTGGTCAACCAAGGGTCTGCCGGCGATTGGTGGTAAACGGGTGAAGGCCGCTGAGATGGGCCAGATCACCTCATACCTCGCCGAGGGCTACGATAATAGTCTGGAGATGCAGAGCGCCGAGGCGATCACCACGAGCAAGACGCTCAACCGTCTGCTCACCTTCTTTGAGTGGGAGTACGGCGTGCTGCCCTTCGACGCCAGCATCGCAGCCCTTATCCCAACCCCGATGCTGCCCGACCAGCGGAGCGCCGTGCTGCGCTTCGAGTCGCCCCAGCACTACACCACCTATTTGGTGGAGGTGCGCTACCCGACCGGCAACCGTGGTGGGTGGCTCCAGGGTCTTGATGAGTTCTTCCGCGAGCATCTGGTTCCTGGTGCCCTAATCACGATTGCTCACGGGAATGAGCCAAACCAGTTCACGATCAGTTATGAGGAGGCGGCCGAAACCAGCGACCGGCTGCTCACCCTTGACGAGAAGAAGAATAAGTTCGCCTTCGCGAACCTCACCTACTACTGCGCCGTTGATGTGGATCAGGTGCCGAGCCAGTCGCGCTTCGGTCGTCTGAAGAATCTCAAGTCGCTGCCCATGGGCGAGCGGCGCAAGTCGGAACTGGTGCTTGAGCATGTCTTTGAGGTGATGGGTGAGCAGGCGGGGACGCGCAGCGAGCCACGCTACACGCTTGGGTTGAGTGATCTGCTGCTGTCGTACAATGTTCTGCGGCCAGGCTCGCGCAGCCTGCTGGAGAGCCTGCTGGAGAATGGTGAGAACTTCACCCCCGATGCGCAGAACCCCGGCAAGTATCTCTACACCCCGGCCCCGCGTGACGAGAGCGGTAGTGAGGAGGAGACGGTGGGCGAGGATGGAGAGACCTTGCCGGCCCGCCGCCGCTTCGGGCGCTACGCGGACGATGACGAGTAAAGAATCATGTATCAATAGCTGTTGCCAACGAAGTTGGCAACAGCTATTGATACATACATGATTGAGGTGGGAAGGTGAGGGGGCGGGCGACCAGCTTGGCGAACACGAGACGCGCCGGGTTGGTTGTTCGTCCCCTTGCTGTGAAGAAAGAATATAATTCCATGCGTTTTGAAGATCAGGTTGCGCGCCTGGGCGACCTCTCCCAGCCGCTTTCACACAATGAGTTGCGGATTATCGCAAATCTTGAATCAGAGAGCCTGAAGATTTTTTGGCAGGCCTGGCGTCAGTTCCCCGCTGAGCGCCGGGTTGAGATCCTGCACGATATTGATGCGCTGGGCGAAGATAATATCGATCTGGATTTCAGGCCGGTCTTTCGGGCCTGCCTGAGCGATGCTGACTCTGAGGTGCGTGCCGCTGCCGTGGCCGGGCTCTGGGAAGAAGAGTCCGAACTGACGATGGATCGGCTGATCCGGCTGATTCAGGATGAGTCGGGCACCGTGCGAGCCGCCGCCGCGATTGCCTTGGCCAGATTCGCCCAACGGGCGGAGTTGGGCGAACTGACGCCAGCCGCCACCCAGCGGGTGTATGGTGCGCTTCTGTCTACGGCCACCGACCCCGAGCAACCGCTTGATGTGCGTCGTCGTGTGGTGGAAGGGCTGGGCTACTTCACCAACTCGAAGGAGGCCCAGGCCGAGATTGGGCGAGCCTACGCCCACCCTGAGTTATCTGTGCGCGAGAGCGCGATCCTGGCGATGGGCCGCTCGATGCGCCCGACCTGGATTCCCTATATCGAGCGTGAGCTGAAGAATATCTCGCCCGCGATGCGCTATGAGGCTGCCCGCGCCGTTGGCGAGCTAGGGGAAGATGGTCGGTCGCTCTTGCCACACCTGCTGCCGCTGGTGGAAGATGATGATAGCGAGATCTCGATGGCCGCGATCTGGTCACTTGGCCAGGTGGGCGGCCCGAACGCCAAGCGCGTACTTGAGCGCCTCGCCCGCACCAAGGATGACGCGCGCCGCACCGCCGCCAACGCGGCGCTTGAAGAGTTGTCGATCTCAGAGGTCTAGGTAGAGGGATACGCATATGCCACATCACGACACAAGCCTGGATGATCTGGCCGCCACGTATGATCATATCTACCTCTCGCCTCACCTCGACGATGCGGCGCTCTCGTGTGGCGGCAGCATCGCTCGTTTTGTCGCCAGCGGCCAGCCGGTGTTGGTGGTGACGATCTGTGCGGGCAGCCTTCCCGTTGAGCACGAGTTTAGCGCGTTTGCTCAGCAGCTTCATCATCAGTGGGAACTCCCTCCCGCTGAGTCTGTCCGGCTGCGCATCCACGAGGATATGGCGGCTCTGGAGACACTTGGGGCCGATTGCTATCTGCTCGATGGGCTTGACGCGATCTACCGCATGCCCGACGCCTACGTGGATGATGCCACGCTCTTCGGCGAGATTGCCCCCGGCGACCCGCTGGCCGACGTGCTGCGCAGGCAGATCTCCGCCCTCGTCGCACGCTACCCAACGGCGATCTTCTACGCGCCGCTTGGTGTCGGCCAGCATGTGGATCATCAAATGACCTACAATGTTGCCGCCGAATATGCACACGGCGAACTGAGCATCGCCTTCTACGAAGATTTTCCGTATGTTGCGGTAGCCGGTGCCCTGGAGCGACGGCTGGCCCAGATCGGCGGGGTGGAGATCTTCGTGCCGAGCGTGACGGATATTGATGTCACTCTGGCCCGCAAAATCAGTGCAGTCGAGTCCTATCGTAGTCAGATCAGGACGCTCTTTGGCGACAGAGAGACCATGGCCACGAGCATCACCGCCTACGCCGAGGGGCTACGCCCCGAGTTGGGCACCTATGGTGAGCGGATTTGGATGAAGCAATGACAATTCTGGCTCGACCTGCCCACGCCCGTATGGGCGAACTCGCCCTGGTAGAACCGGATAGTATCTCGTGGGACAGCTTTGTGGACAGACACCCGCAGGGTAGCCTGCTCCAACACAGCGCGTGGGGCCGACTCAAGGCTGCTGCCGGGTGGGATGCCCGTCGGCTGGCGGTCTGCACTACTGACGGGCGACTGCTCGCCGGGGCGCTGCTGCTCACGCGCCACCAGTATGGTCTGGCTGTGGCCTATGCCCCACGCGGCCCGTTGTTCTCCGCAGACCAGGCCGCCAACGACCTGTTGCTGACAGGGATGATGCGTCTGGCCCGCCGCCATCGGGCGATTTTTTTACGCCTAGAGCCGAACATCACCGAGGATCAGTCTATGGCGGATCAGATCCACACATGGCTGCTGCTCCAGGGTATGCGGCCTGAGCGGACGATCCAGCCCCGCAGCAGCGTGCATGTGGCGCTCGATAGGCCGAGCGCGGCGATCTTTGCCGCCTTCAGCAAGGGCCACCGCGCCGACATTCGCCGAGCCGAGCGCAACGGGGTGCAGGTGCGCGTGGGTAACGATTCTGACCTTACAACCTTCTACGCGATTATGCAGTCAACCGGGACGCGGGCGGGATTCGGCATCCACAGCGCCGATTATTATCGGGCGGCGTGGCGGCTCTTCCATCCGCGCAGCCGACTGCTACTGGCCGACGTTGATGGTCGTGCCGTGGCTGCGCATATGGTCTTCGCCGACGCCCACAGCGGTCGCTACCTCTACAGCGGTGCCCACGAGGATGGCCTCAAGATGGGGGCAAATCATCTTTTAGAGTGGCATGCCATCCAGTGGGCCACTGATGTGGGTTGCGCGAGCTACGATCTCTGGGGCATCCCTGACGCCCTTGGCCAGGCGGTGGGCGCAGACGATGTCGAGCGAGCAGCGCTTGAACTGGCCGCCCATGACGACCCGCTGATGGGTGTTTACCGCTTTAAAAAGGGTTTTGGTGGTCGAGTTGTGCGCTACCTGCCCGCCTATGATCGCGTGCTGATCCCGGCGCTCTACGGCCTTTCCCAGCGGCGGATGGGGTAATGGGCAATTGTCTGTCCCGTTCAATTGACGTTACCGCCCGAACGCGCTAGAATTGCGGAAGCGAAGCCTTCTGCTCACCATGCTCTTCACCTTATGACATCACGAGATCTGATCGGCCTTATCATCTCCTTCGTGTACGCGACAAGTCTCATTCTCGTGGCCGAAGTTATCCGCCGTCGGCGAGGGTACTCGCAAGAGTTTACCCGTAAGATTGTCCATGTAGGCGCTGGCATGTGGGTACTTGGTGTCCTTTCCCTTTTTGAGAACTGGTACATTGGTATCATTCCCTTCGCCTCGTTTATCTTCATCAACTACATTGTCTGGCGTTACAAACTTCTCGAAGCGGTTGACGCCCCAGACAGCACCCCTGGCACCGTCTACTTCGCACTCACGATCACCATCCTTTTTGCGTTTCTCTGGCGCACCGGTTCACCCAACGACCTCGGCTACATTGCCGCAGCCGGCACCATGGCAATGACATGGGGCGACGCTCTCGCTGCGATTATTGGGAAGGTCTGGGGGCGGCATAAGTACACCGTCGGGACAAGCACCCGCTCCTTGGAGGGTTCGCTGGCGATGTTTCTCGCTAGCGGGACAGCCATGTTTCTGGTTCTTCTTCTCGGGCCAGGATCATCCATCAGCCCTCATGCAGCACCGTTGGGGTTGGGCGTTAGCCTGATAGCCGCATTCGCCGCCGCCCTGATTGCCACCGGGGCAGAGGCTGTTTCCCCGCATGGGATGGACAATATCAGCGTGCCTCTTATCTCGGGCTTAACCATTTTTGTGACCATAACGGCCCTGGGGTAATATGCACCAAGCGGTGCGTTTAGATGCGTGCGTAGGTAGGTAGGTAGGCGGATATGAAGTTTTTGTCTATCGGCTACAGCAGTGATCACGCTTCACATGTCCATGCGATTCGTGGACAACACCCGATGAAAATGGATCGTAGGGGCGCGTCGCGACGCGCCCCTACCCGACACCCGGCTATTTTCACATCAGCTATGGTAACCTGCCACATGCAGCAGAACTCCTGCCTGTCGGGGAAGAGAGGAACGGTTGGATAGCCTCCGCATCCCGATTCTTAAGATCGGCGATATTCTGATCGCATCCATCCAGGTTGCTCTGCACGACGCTTCCGCCGTGCAGTTTAAAGATGATCTGCTACAAAAAATCCACGACACCCGTGCAAAAGGCGTGATCATCGATCTCACCGCGCTCGATGTGGTTGATAGCTTTATCGGGCGTCTGATCGCGGACATTACGGCGATGGCGGGCCTGATGGGGACTCGTGTTGTGCTGACCGGACTCCAGCCGGCGGTGGCGATCACGCTCGTCGAGCTAGGTCTTGAGCTTCCTCGCGTACTCACCGCGCTGAACCTTGAAAAAGGTCTGATAATGATGCAGCGCCTGACTGAGGAGAGCGATGATGGGTCAGCTTAAGACTGCGGTGATCCGCAGCGATCTTGACATCGTCATTGCCCGTACCATGGCCCGAGATGTGGCCAAAGCCCTTGGGTTTGGCGCGATCGATCAGGCGCGCATTGCCACAGCCGTCAGTGAGCTGGCACGTAATATTTTTCTCTATGCCGGCACCGGCAACGTGACCGTGCGCGAGATAGACAAAAATGCGCGCAAGGGCATCGAGATTGTCTGCGAGGATCAGGGTCCTGGTATCACTAATATTGATTTGGTTATGCAGGATGGGTACTCAACCTCGCGCGGTATGGGCATGGGACTCCCCGGTGCCAAGCGTTTGATGGACGAGTTTAACATTCGCTCAACGGAGAATGTCGGTACGACGATTACCTGTCGCAAATGGCGCAGCTAGGATCGTCCCCCTGCCTCCTGCCTCCTGCCTCCTGCCTCCTGCCTCCTGCCTCCTGCCTCCTGCCTCCTGCCTCCTGCCTCCTGCCTCCTGCCTCCTGCCTCCTGCCCCCTGCCCCCTGCCCTCTCATCCCTGCGCTGCCGGAATGGGCATGCTGATAGTGATCGCCGTTGTCTGGCAGGGAATGCTGGAGACGCTCAGGGTGCCGCCCATGATCGCCAGAAGCGTGCTGTGGAGGGCTACGCCGTGGCCTCCATCGCTGCGAGGTGGGGAAGATCCCATCCCCACTCCGTCGTCCTCAATGACAAGGGTGAGCAGAGTCTGCGCGCCCAGGGGATGAGTGCTGCTGGCACGCACGGTGAGGGTGAGCGGGCGCGTCGGAGTATGACCGCGACCGTGGCGAGCGGCGTTACGCACCGCCTCGCGAGCGGCGTAGTAGAGCGCCTCGGCAACCAAGGGGTCGAGTTGGCGAGTGGCGACCTCGGCCTCGGCGGACATGTCCCAGCGCACCGCATCAAAAGCTCCTCCCATGTCGGTTTCGATCATGCGGCGCAGGGCACCCAGGGCACCGAGACGAGCCAGATCGAGGCTCATGACTGGAGGCAGATCGTGGAGCAGGTCGGAGATCTGGCGGTGAACCGATTGCAGATTGGTGATGGCCGATTGCAGATTACGGTCAGAGCCGTCCGGCGTATTAATCTGCGCTGTACGATCGGCAATCTGCAATAAGGTCGCGTGGATCTGGGGCAGCACCTCGTCGTGGAGAACGCGGCGGGTGCGCCGGTCGAGGACCTGGCTCTCGGCGATACGGCGGCGCTGGAGTGTCACCAGGCGGCGGGCCATCTCAGCGGCGGCGCGGGCATCAATCAGGCGCTCGCCAGCGGCGCGGGCGACCTCGATCTCCTCCTGGGTATAGACTCTGCCGTCAGTTTTGGCCCCGAGCAGAAGGACGCCGATCAGCCCACGGTTGTTGCGCAGGGGCACGGCCCAGTCGGCACCGCCGTGGCGGGCGGGCTCGATAGGCAGACAGAGGGGCGGCGACTGTCCGTGCGCGACCTGGATTGTCGCGATCAGCCCGTTGGTATCTGGCGGAATAACAGTGGCAGGGTGAGCCAGAGCCGGGCCGGCGAGATCGGCCAGGGAACCGAGCGGCAATAGGTAGGCGACTCGTGCGCCGAGCAATTCACCACAGAGGGCGTGGAAAGCCGCCTCAGGTTCGCCATCGGTTGAACTGGCTGGCCCGAGTAGCCGGTCGTAGAGGTTCTGGCTGGCCATAAATGGTCGCAGCCGCGCCAGACCACCGGCGGGTTCACGGGCCGAGCGCCAGCCGACCAGGGAGAGAAAACTCGTCATCAGGACGGTGGCGATGAGCAGGTGGTAGATCGGCTGCTGGGGAATGCCTACGCCGCTAAGACTCCAGCCGACGATGAGGGAGTAGAGGCTCCCCAGGATCAGCGTCCTGCGCCACTGGCGAGCCAATTCGCCACGGGGCAGCGTCGCGCCAGTGAAGATCTCGTAGGAGACAACGGCTTGACCGAGCAGCACCACCGTGACAGAAATCATCAGGCCGATGAGAAAATCGAAGCCAATAAGCATACTGATGCCACGGGTCGTGACGCCAGGGAAGATCCATGCGCGGGCCTTATCAAGAAACCAGACCGAGGCAACGCCGATGGAGAGAGCAATAGCGAGGAGCATCACGGAGGTGGCCATAAGCCATGGCCGCGCCCGCTGGCGGGCCAGATCGCCCATAAAACGCTCTGATGCGGCGGGGGCGCGCAGGCTGAGCAGAGCCAGCATAATGCAGAGGGCCGCGAATCCGGGATAAATCATACGGGTGAGGGTTGTGCCACTAAGCAGGGCAGACGGCCCAATCCCTGTGCGGGATAAATCGGCGTAGCTGGGCAGGGGGTCAATGAAGAGGGCCAGCAGCACCGCCAGGGTTCCCAGGAAACTCACCCCTATCAGGCGCAGGCGCTCGGGACGGGTGCGCAGCCCCCCGCTATACCATGCCATCACCGCGTACCACAGGTAGGGTGCTACAATCAGCACCAGCCATCCCAGCCGCCAGTAGAAGGACATCTCATCCGAGAGGGAGCCGATCACCCGACCGACCACGGCGGTATGGCCGACAAAGAAGGCCCCGCCGAAGAGCAGGCCACCTCCCGCCAGCCAGGTACCCCAACTGCGCCGCTCGGCGCTGAGCAGCACCATCAGCCCTAGCCACAGCAAGGTGATCGTGTTGAAGAATGACGCGGCGATCAGCGCCCAGTCAACCAGGGCGAGCAGTGTGTAGGTCATCATTATCCCCGTAAGACAAGGTTTCAGGTGCCAGGTTTTAGGTTTCAGGCGTAGCGCATCAGGATGCCTTGTGTATGCTGAAACTGTAAAGTATCCGAGAACCTTGTCTAAGGGCGAAGAAGTATCCTTACGCATCAGACAGCCATGCGATTCGCGCATAACACCCGATGAAAAGAGTCGCTCATGCCCGACTATCGGCTATCGGCTATCGGCTATTTTTACACCTCAGGTACCCACTGGCCGCGATCATTCTCGGCCAGGGGCGTGCCATCATCGGCCCAGCGCAGAAGCCGGCCCGTGTGGACAATGATCGCGGCGCGGGTGCGGGCAACCTTCTCGTCGGTGGCGCTATCGCTAAGACCCCAGGCCGCGTAGATCTGGCCGTTCGTGCGGCTGATGGTGCGCTTGTCGCGGAAGCCCATGCGTGTGGCGATCTGCTCGTTGCTGAGACCCTGGGCGAGCATACGGGCCACCTGCTGCTCGTTTGGTTCCAGCAGAGCCATGGGTGATCGCTCATCTTTACGACTGACCTCTTGCACCCGCGACTCGATCTCCGGGTCAATATAACTACGGCCCGCCACGGCATCGCGCAGCAGGGGCACGATCATCTGGGGCAGCAGGTAACTCGACTTACGCACGTAGGCGTAGTGACTGAGGATGCCTGAGCGGCGGAACGACCGATAGTAGGCGTCGTCGTCCTGAATTGAGTAGAAAACCACGGGGAGGCGCGGGTGTTCACGGCGGATGGCTACGGCAGCCTCGATGCCGTTCCACTCACCGGCAAGTTGCACGTCCATCAGAATAGCGTCGGGCGGGGACTCGACGCAGCGGGCCAGCGCCTCCTCGCCGCTGCCGCAGTCGCCCACGAGGGTGACAACCCCGGTGGCGGCCAATCCTGCGCAGAGAGCCGGTCTCAGTTTCTCGTTGTCTTCAACCACAAGTAGGCGAATCATTGCAGGTTCACTCCTTTATGCTGATCAGCATAGATGCTGTGTCAAGCACCTGAGTGCGTCAAACCTGTGATCTGAGGCGTCGCGCATAGGGTGGATGATCGAGCATACTGAGGCACGTATCGTTTCCGCGAAGTTCAAGGATAACCGCTGTGATCACTATGAGTACTCTTCACCGTCGTCTCTCCTCCACCCTTTTCTACCCAAGCGCGGCGGCGAGCATCCTGGCCATGGGGTTGCTTATCGGTCGCGCCGTGATCGTCGGCGAATTGATGGGTAGCTTTCTGATATGGAATCTGTTTCTGGCCTGGATGCCCTACTACATGGCCTTTTGGGCCGAGTCGGTGGTACCCAGCGGTGCGCGTTTCCGCTGGCGCGTGCTGATTCCTGGCATCCTCTGGCTGCTCTTCCTGCCAAATGCGCCCTACATTATGACCGACTTTGTCCACCTTGAGAGTGGTTGGTGGTACGACATTGGGATGCTGCTCGCCTTCGCCTGGGCGGGCTGCCTGCTAGGAGTGGCCTCGCTCTATATGCTCCAGCGGATGGTGCGTGAGCGGGTGGGGGAAGCGATGAGTTGGGCCTTTGTGCTGGCCTGCTGCGGCCTGAGCGGCCTGGGGATCTACTTTGGGCGCTTCCTACGCTGGAATTCCTGGGACGTTCTGTTCAGCCCCCGCGATCTGGCCCACGATCTGCGGCACGTGCTGGGTGATACCGCGCACTACCCGCAGATGATCGGGGTGAGCGGACTCTTTGCCTGCTTCTTGGCCCTCGGCATCATCACTCTGGCGGCGGTGCGGCGCGTATAGAAATAGACGTAGGGGCGCATTGTGATGCGCCCCTACGTCTACGAAGCAGACAGATCAACAAAAGGTCGAGAGCTTAATCCTTCGACTCAATCTCGATCACCTGCCGGGAGTGGGCGTGGGCAGGGGCGGGCGTGCTATTCCCCAGATTGGTCGCAACCACCCGTTTCGTATCGGCCAGATAGCGACTGAGGTCTCTGAAGGGCCATGTGAGATCATTCGGCTTGACCCGACTGAACGCACTGATGGCGTTCGAGGGAAAGCGCGAGATTTCATCAGTACCCATCCGCACGACATACTGGATCAGCGGCACGAGCTGCGCGACCGGGTTTGATCCGGCGGGTGGTTTGATGACCGCAAATGCCTGGCGGCGCAGATCCTCGGCTTTGGTACGGATCTCGATAGGGCCATCCCCGCGAAGGGCGGACTTACAGGCCAGACGCTGGCCCGCATTCAACTGGCTCTCAGAGAACCACG
>CAIXLU010000007.1 GCA_903920315.1 uncultured Oscillochloris sp. | reverse complement strand
GGCGCATCGCGATGCGCCCCTACCGTTCCTACTCAAACAACACCCACGTATCCTTGCTGCCCCCGCCCTGCGAGGAGTTGACCACCAACGAACCACGGCGTAGGGCCACGCGGGTCAGTCCGCCGGGCACAATCGTCACTTGATCGCCGTTGAGGATGTAGGGCCGCAGATCAATATGCCGTGGCTCAACCTGCTCGTCCACAAAACAGGGCGCACGCGAAAGGCTAAGGGTGGGCTGAGCAATATAGTTGCGCGGGTTGGCGATGATCAGGTCGTGGAAGGTATCGCGCTGCTCGCGGGTGCTGTGCGGGCCGATCAGCATACCATACCCGCCCGACTCGCCCACCGCCTTGACTACCAGATCGTCCAGATGCTCCAGCACGTAGGCCCGGTCATCGGCCTTGTCACACAGGTAGGTCTCAATATTCTGAAGGGCCGGCTCCTCGCCCAGGTAGTAGCGAATAATCGCTGGGACGTAGGCGTAGACGGCTTTATCGTCGGCGATTCCGGTGCCGATGGCGTTGGCCATGGCGACGTTGCCCGAGCGATAGGCGTTGAGCAGACCAGGCACGCCCAGGATTGAGTCAGGCCGGAAGGCCAGCGGGTCAATAAAATCATCATCGAGACGCCGGTAGATCACATCAACTCGCCGCAACCCGGCGGTGGTCCGCATGTACACAATATTATCATGCACCAGCAGATCGCGCCCCTCAACCAGCTCAATGCCCATAATCCGAGCCAGGAAGGTGTGTTCAAAGTAGGCTGAGTTATAAACCCCCGGCGTCAGCAGGACAATCGTGGGGTCGGAGCGATGCTCGGGGGCCAGAGCGCGTAGGGTGGTGAGCAGAGCCTTGCCGTAGTCGTCAATCGGGCGCACGCCGTAGTTGGCGAAGAGCCGGGGAAAAGATCGCTTCATCACCGAGCGGTTGGTGAGCATATAGCTGACACCGCTCGGCACGCGCAGGTTATCCTCCAGCACCGCAAAACTGCCATCCGGTATACGCACCAAGTCGGTGCCCACCACCGTGATGTAGGCATTGCGCGGGACGTTGACGTTGCGCATCTCGCGGCGATAATGCTGGCAGGTATAGATCAACTCACGCGGAACAACCCCATCCCGGAAGATCTTCCCGTCGTGGTAGATGTCGTGGAGGAAATGATTCAGCGCGGTAATGCGCTGGGCCAGACCACGCTCGACAATAGCCCACTCACCGGCGGTGATAATTCGGGGTAGCAGGTCGTAGGGAAAGATCCGCTCAGTGCCGGCGTCCTCGCCGTACACGGTGAAGGTGATCCCCTGGTTGAGGAAGGATGCATCGGCGTAACGCTGGCGCTGGAGCAGTTCGCTCGCGCCCATCTCGCGCAGCCGATCATAGAGGGTGCGGTAGTGTTCACGCACCTGCCCGAGGGGCGTGAACATTTCATCGTAGGCCGTATCAAGCTGATAGCTCGCGAAGGGGGGGCGACCAATATCTGTTGCGCTGCGCTCGTTAGGCATCGTGCGTCGAGTCCTGATCTACGAAGGGATCACGCTCGCAGAGAGGGCGTCAGGGCATCGTTGCCGTAGCGTCTTCACTTAGATTCTCTGGGTTAAAGGGCATAGTACCCTGGAGGGTGCGATTCGTCAAATGTCACCCCCAATCCACGCCATCGCCTTATCGGCCAGCCGGTCGAGGGCACGTACCGACAGGGCGATATGCTCCTCCAGGGTATCCTCAATCTTGTTGTGCGAGATGCCGCGCAGACTCTGTACAAAGAGCATAACCGTCGGCACTCCCGCACGGCACACTTCGGCGGCGTCATGCAGCGGGCCGCTCGGCAGCCGATGCGATACGCCGCAGATCTCCCGAATTGCCTCGTCGCACAAATCCATCAACTCGGGGTGGAAGGGAATGGGCGCGATCCGCCAGAGCGGGTGCCACTCGACGCTGATCTGCTCTTCCTCCGCAAACCGCCAACTGGCCTCCTGAGCCATCGCCAGCATACGCGCCAGTTTCTCGCCGTCCAGGTGGCGCTGGTCGAGCAGTTGTTCGGCGGTCTCCACCACCGAG
>CAIXLU010000006.1 GCA_903920315.1 uncultured Oscillochloris sp. | reverse complement strand
GGGAGAGGGTGGATCGGCGGCAGAATCGTTATTCAAAAAGTATTGGATTTAGTTCCGCAGCGGCTTGCCGGTTTTAAGCAGGTGCATGGCCCGCTCCTGGGTTTTCGGCTGCTTGGCCAGTTCGATCAGGGCAGCACGCTCTAGGCCGAGGATGTAGTGCTCGTCTACAAACTGCGGGCTGCTGAGGTCGCCGCCACAGAGGACGTAGGCTAGTTTGTCGGCAATGAAGCCTTCGTATGCGGTGGCGAATCCAGACTCGACCATCTGGTAGATCGCGATGCGTGCGGCGGCGAGTCCATCGCGGCCGAGGGCGTAGCAGCGTGGCGTGCGGGCCGGAGCCGCGTAGCCGGGGGCGAGTCTGAGGGCGGCGGCCTTGGCCTCGCCGATCAGGAAGTCGCCATTGAAGACGATCGTGTCGGTTGAGCGCAGGAAGCCGGACTCGCGGGCTTCGTGGGCGCTGGTGGCAACCTTGGCTGTGGCGATGGTCTCAAAGACTTGCTGAAATGCCTTCAGGGTATCACCGCCGACCTGGGCGGCTGCGCCGATGACGCGGGCATTTAGTTCCTTGCAGCCGCCCCAGGCGGGGATGATCCCGACGCCGACCTCAACAAGACCGATGTAGGTTTCGGCGGACGCGACGGTAAGATCGCTATGCATGGCCAGTTCGGCACCACCGCCGAATACTTGGCCGAAGGGCGCACTCACGACCGGCTTGGGGGCGTAACGTAGGCGCTGCATAATCTGCTGACCGAGATCGAGCAGTTCATCCAGCGACTCCCAATCGCCGGCCTGGGCTGCCGCACCGATGCCGGTTATATCGGCTCCGGCGGAGAAACGCTTGCCCTGATTGCCAACCACCAGCGCCACCCACAGGTCTTTCTCCAGTTCATCGAGGGCGGCCAGGGCCATTTCCATCACTGGGGCGCTGATGGTGTTGGCCTTGGAGTGGATCTCGAAGCAGAGTACGCCGTCGCCCAGGTCAATCAGGCTGGCGTCGCTGTTGCCGAGAACCTTGGCACCGGCGGCCTTGAGAGCGGCTAAGTCAATCGCCAGAGGGCTGCGCGGCAGGATTTCGTGGCGACCCGTGGCGGCGTTAAAGGCAGCCGGCTGTCCATCCCGTGTGGTGTAGAAATGGGCGTTGTCACTCGACACCAGGGCGTCAATCCAGGCGGGGAGGGCGAGATTGCGGGCCTTCATCATGGCAACGGCCTCGGCAACGCCAAGAACGTCCCAGATCTGGAATGGCCCTAGCTCGTGGGCGAATCCCCAGCGCATGGCGCTATCCACATCGGCCACGCTATCGGCGATCTCGGGCAGACGCCGAGCAGCGTAGGCCATCACCGGCAGGAGGGTCTGAGCGACGAGGGCGGCGGCGCGGTTGGCCGGGTCTTCGGCGGCGGTTTTGAGCATGAAGCGCAGGCGCTCAGGCAGGCTACGGATCTTGTTCGCCTGGGCGATAAACTCGTCTATGCCGAGGGTGCCCTGAAGCGGCACATAATCGAGGGTGGCCAGATCCAGCGGCCAAAACTCACGCTTGCCGCCCTGCTTGGACTCTTTATAGAAGCCGCCGCCGGTCTTGCGACCAAGCGTGCCTGCGGCGACCATACGGTCGAGCAGGTCGGTGGCGTGCAGGGTTTCGCGGCTCTCGTCGTCGGGGACGGCGGGGTAAAGGTTGTTGGCCACGTGGGCCATAATGTCAATGCCGACAACATCGAGCAGGCGGAAGGTGGCGGTGTTGGGACGACCAATCACCGGGCCGGTGAGGGCGTCAACCTCTTCAATCGTGTAGTTGTTATCGAGGATGAAGCGTAGGTCGCTCATGGCGGCGAAGGCGATCAGACGGTTGCCGATGAAGTTAGGGCGATCCTTGCAGACGACAACACCTTTACCGAGGGTATGTTCGGTAAATTCGTGCATCGCGGCGACGGCATCGGGGCTGCTCTCGTCGCCGGGGATCAGTTCCATGAGCTTGAGGTAGCGCGGCGGGTTGAAGAAGTGAGTACCGAAGAAATGGGCCTTAAACTCGGCGCTGCGACCTGCGGCGATCTGGCTGATCGGAATACCCGAGGTATTTGACGTAATGATCGCGCCGGGCTTGCGCACGGCCTCCAGCCGCTCCATCAGCGCCTGCTTCGGCCCGAGCTGTTCGATGATCACCTCAACGATCCAGTCGCACTCGGACAGCTTGGCAAAATCGTCCTCGGTATTGCCGAGGCTAATCAGGTGGGCAGTGGCGGCGCTGTAGAGATTCGCGGGACGGGCCTTGCGCATGCGGTCGTAGCCCTGGCTCACGATACGGTTGCGCACGGCGGGATGGTTTAGGCTCAGGCCCTTCGCCTGCTCCTCGGAGGTGAGCGTGCCTGATGGCACATCGAGCAACAGCACGGGCAACCCCGCGCCGGCGACGAGTCCGGCGATGGCGGCACCCATGGTGCCGGCACCGATCACGGCCACGCGCTTGATCTGATAGGGCATTCTGGTCCTCCTTGACCGTTTTACGAGACGACATCTGGACGCAGTGCGTCATGAGCGAAAGATATGATACCACAGCCCCCGCATGCTGCATGTTGTGTAGGCGTGGTTGCAGGGCTGGTACAAAATCCCTATAGCCCGACATAATGCCTCATCCTATAGTATAATCGGGAACGCGAGGGCCGCGTCGTTCGTGTTTGCAGGCCCGCATTGGGAGGATGACATGCAGGCGCTGCTCTTCGATGGCTCCCTCCGGCTCGATTCGCACTACCCCGATCCCCAGATCGTCCCCGGCGAGGCGCTGATCCGCCCGCACCTGACGGGTGTCTGCAACACCGACATTGAGATTACCCGTGGCTACATGGGCTTCACCGGCGTCCTCGGCCACGAGTTTGTCGGCACGGTGGTGGCTTGTGCTGAGGGCGAATGGGTGGGAAAACGTGTGGTCGGTGAGATCAATGCGGCCTGTCTGCGCTGCCCCACCTGCCTGCGTGGCGATCACACTCACTGCCCGAACCGCACCACCCTCGGTATTGACCGCCGCGATGGCGCGATGGCCGACCTATTCTCGCTGCCTGTCAGTTGTCTGCACCGCGTCCCCGACAGCGTCCCCGATGAGGCCGCTGTCTTCACCGAGCCACTGGCGGCGGCCTTGGAGATTCTTGACCAGAGCCATATTCGTCCGAGTGAGCGGGTTGCGGTGGTGGGCGACGGAAAACTTGGCGCGATGATCGTGCAGGTACTTCGTCTGATCGGCTGTGACCTGACCTTGATCGGCAGGCACCCCGAACGCTGGGCGCTCTACGAGCGTCAGGGGGTGCGCTGTTTGCACAGCAGTAACCCGCCCGCTGAGCGGTTCGATGTGGTGGTGGATTGTACGGGACAGCCAGCAGGACTGGCAACCGCCCGCCATGTGCTGCGTCCGCGTGGGCGACTAGTACTCAAAAGTACCTTCAATGCGGACTCACAACTCAACCTGACCCTGATGGTGGTGGATGAGATCCAGTTGATTGGTTCGCGCTGCGGCCCGTTTGCCCCGGCCCTCAAGCTCCTGGAGCGCGGTCTGATCGCGACAGAGTCGCTGATCAGCGCCGAGTTCGCGCTGAGCGCGGGGGTTGCGGCCTTCGCCGCTGCCTCAGGGCAGTTGAAGGTGCTGCTGCGCCACGGGTGATCTACAGAAAATCGCTTACAATAAGCTGTCTGGGACGTGTCTTGCTCGTATACGAGGAGTTCCTTCATGGATCCGCAGCTGATCCTGCTTGTCCTGGCCGCACTGGTGATCGGTGTGCTTGCCTCGATGCGCGTGATCCGCCAACGTCGCAAGGCTCCACCGCCATCAAGACACCCGGCCACAGAGACGACTGTTGTGATGACGGTGGGCGATGATACCGAAACGAGAGATAACTCTGCGGCGCAGCGACGCAGCAGCGCTATCCCGACGAGGGTTGTCGCGATCACGTTACCGCTGCTGATCCTCGCAGCGGCTGGCTGGCTGTTCTACATCCAGATCACTGTCCACGCGAATGACCGATTTGTGGTGCTGGTGGCTCCCTTTGAGGATGGCGGCGATGGACAGACGGGGCTGAATGTGGCCAAGGCTTTGGCCGCGCAGATCACTCAGAACGTCAAAGGTGAGATGACGGTTCAGGTTCTCGACACGCGACCCGCCGACGAACAGGAAGCCCTGCGTGTGGCCAGCGCCAGAGCGAGCGATCTGCTGATTTGGGGCAGCGTCGAACCCGGCGCGATGCTCGATAGCCAGTCCCTCACTCCGCACCTGATCTATACGCCCAACGGAGCCTTCTCGCCCAACGGATGGGATGGCTACCTGGGGCGATTCGCCATGCCACGCAGCTACGCCATCGCCAGCGAGCCGATCAATGGTCAGGCTATCCTGCCGCCCCTGGTGGACGCTCTCTTCGATTACGGTCTGGATCAGCCCGACCGCGCCGCTACGATCCTCGGGAGCCTGCTCGCCAACTACCCAACTCTCAACGCACCTCTGCCCCGTGCTATTCGCGGTAATATCCTCTGGGCGCGAGGTAGCTACGGCCAGGCTGCCGACGAATATCGTCTGGCCCTCGCCACTCCCTCAGACGATCAGGCGCTGCTGGCAAATAACCTGGGAGCGATTTTGCTGGACGCCGGCGATTCCAGTGTGCTGAGCGCCTTCTCTGAGTCGGTACGGCTGCTGGCAGGGCGCGACCTCAGCGAACTGCGCTATAACTTGGGCCTGCTGGCCCTGGCCAACCAGAAGCCTGCTGATGCCGCCACTGAGCTAGAGCAGGCCCGTAACCTCCAGCCTGCCAACACCCCGCTGCTGCTGAGTCTGGCGGAAGCGTACCGCGAGCGTGGTCTCCTGAGCAACGCCGAGGCGGCTCTGAATGCCGCTGACGCGCAGGCGAAGGCGGATCAAAACCTCGTACCGGACACCTACCGGGCAATGTGGAGCCAGTTCCTCGATGCTGCTGCCCATGAGCAGCGCGGACTGCTCGGCTTTGCCCGCAGCCTGAACGCTCAGGGGCCGCTGGTATGGGAGGTCGAGATCGTCCCGCCACTCCCCGAGGGTGAGATTGCGACACTGCGCGATCTTCTGCGCACGGCAGTACAAACCAGCGACCAGACTATATCTCGCTGGCACCAGCGATCTGCCTCGGATGGGGCCACAAACCCGGATGCTGGACAGGTAGCCGCTGGACAGGCCGACCGCGCCGACCATGATGTTCGTCGGCAGCGGTTCTACTTGGCCATGCTCAACACCGAACTAGCCCGTACGCGCACTGGCCGCACCACATCAGGATCCAACCTCTTTGGCGCACTTTTTGGCGGTACCACGCCCATCGCCGATGGGATCGGCATCCTCGCTGCCCTTGAGCAGCGCGAGCCGGAGAACCCGACCGTTCTGCTCGCCAAGGCCCGCGCCCTGCGAGTAAATGGACAGATGAACGACGCCGACCGTACTTATGACCGGGTGGTGCAGGTTGCCGCGCAGCGGCCCGAGGGCTACTTCGGCAAAGGCGTGATCGCCCACGACCGTGGCGATAACGCCACTGCCATCCAACTATTGCGCATGGCCATAGATCGCAACGGCGCATTCTTCCCGGCTCGTATGATCCTGGCGAAGATCGATCAGGAGATGGGAGATCGGGCCGATGCGATCACTCAACTGCGTGCGGTGAGCCAGTTGCGTCCCGGCCCCGCCGCCGCGATTGCCTTGGCTCAGGCGCTCCGGCTGAGCGGCCCCGTTGGCTTTGAAGAGGCGAAAAATGTGCTTCTGCCGCTCAGTGCCACGAACGCCGCCGCCGCGATCGAGCTTGGCCGCCTCTACAACGACAATGGGCAGTCTGATGCGGCGATTGAGGTGTACCGCGCTGCGCTGAAGATTGACCCGCACAGCACGACGGCGTCCTTCGAGTTGGGTGAGCGCCTCGTTGCCGCTGGCGATCTGAAGGGCGCGGAGCAGGCTCTGCGCGACGCCCTGAGCTTTGATGATGGCAACACCGCCGCCCACCTCGCCCTCGCCCGTCTCTACGAAGGCCCGCTGGCTCAGCCCAGCCGCGCCGATAAAGAATATGGCATCGCGCTCGGCCAGGGCGTCAACGACATCAACGCCCTGATTGCGATTGGCGACACCGCGCTGAAGAATCGCAACCCCACCCAGGCGATCAGTGCCTACAGTCAGGCCGTCAGCCGCCAACCCGACGCATCCCTGCCCCAGTACAAACTGGCTCAGGTATACCTGATCACCAACCGGCTCCAATCGGCAACCGACGCCGCGCAGCAGGTTGTCAACCAGACCGCACATACCGGCGACCCCGCGATGCACGAACTGCGCGCCCAATCGCTGGTAATCTTAGGCGATGTCGCCCGCCGTCGTGGCGATATGACAAAGGCGATGGAATCCTACACCCAGGCTCAGCAGATCGATCCGCAGCTCCTGGGCACCCAGATCGGCCTGGGTCAGGTAGCGGTTGGCCAAGGGCAATGGGGAGTCGCATTGAGCTACTTCCAAACGGCGACCAGCCTACCGGGCGGCGATAACAACGCCGACGCTCAGTTCTGGCTGGCCGAGAGTCTGTTGCGCAACGGCAACCTTGATGCGGCCCGCGATGCCTACAACCGGGCACTTGCGATCCAGCCTACCTTCCCCGAAGCGTTCCTTGGCATTGCCCAGGTAGAGTATGCCCAGAACGACCCCGCCGCCGCCCTTGACAGCGTGGGACGTAGCCTTGTCCAGCGCCCGAACTACGCCGAGGCTCAGCTCTTTAAGGGCAAGTTGCTCCAAGAGCAAGGCCGCACCAGCGAAGCCAAAAGCGCCTACGATGCGTCAATTCGCGCCAGTGGACACATCGCCGAGGCGTACTACCGTCGTGGGCTATTGCTCATCCGTGATCAGCAGTACGATAGCGCCATCAGCGATATGCGCCAGGCAATCACACTTCAACCGAACTTCCCCGAGGCCAATTACTGGCTGGGTCGGGCCTACTATGCTCAGAGCCGCACCCAGAGCGCCCACGACTCATTCAAGCGTGCGGTTGATCTGAATGTAACCTACACCGAAGCTCTCTACTACCTTGGCCGATCCGCCGAAGATCTCGGGCTTCGCGACGAGGCATTAAACGCATACCAGACCGTCGTCCTCGCCGATGGCGGCGGCGAGTGGGGCACCCGCGCCCGCGACCAGCTTGACCGCATTCAATAGCGCACATCATGAAAACCTTCATGCAGTACCGCATTGCTCTCCAGGTGTTTCAGTCGCACCGATTACGCCGCGACTACAGAGACCTGTCGGCCATCCCCATGTACGAGCCGGTAGGTGAGTTCTTCTTCACCGAACTCTATGGCCCGCGCGACTTCAGTCAGCGCGATAACGACGCTCGCCGACTCCAACACTTCCTGCACATTGTGCCGGGAGTCCATCTGCGCGATATTGAAGAGTTGCTTGAACTCATCAGCATTACCGCCGAGCTTGACGACGGGCTGACTGATCTGCTGATTGACCGAGGCGTACCCCTCACCTTCGATGAGCAGATCTACGAACAGCTCTACCGCGAGTCCGATAACTACGAGGATCGCTATCGCCAGCTTGAGCTGATCAGCAACAGTCTGGACAATGTTTTCCGGCTCTCGCGTTCGCATCTGCTCGGCATCGCCCTCGAACGCTCCACCGTGATCGCCCGCCTCGCGGGGTTCGAGTCCGGCCACACCTTCCTTCTGAAAGGGTACCGTGCGCTCCGTAACGTCACCGAGATCGACCATTTCGCTACAACGATCTATAATCGGGAACTAGATCGGCTAAACCGGATCTTTGATGGAGGGTAGGGGAT
>CAIXLU010000005.1 GCA_903920315.1 uncultured Oscillochloris sp. | reverse complement strand
GAAAACAGCGCCCGGGGCGGGCGCGCTCCCCTTTCTATTTCGGAATTCGGGTTTAACGCAGAGGTCGCAAAGGGTTTCGCCAAGGGTCGCGGAGGAAGAGTTTTCTTTGCGGGACTCCGCGCAAACCTTTGCGTCCTCTGCGTTAGAGGAATTCCCGCCGAACGCGGCTAATCTAGCAGACAGCACCGCAAAGGCGCGGCGCGGCGGAGCGGTAACCAGAAGGCAGGGCCGATTAAACCGCAGAGACGCGAAGAACGCAGAGAAGAGCAAATTGTGTAGCTTCTCTGCGTTCTTCGCGTCTCTGCGGTTTGCTGGCTTTCCCGAAATCCTTCGCGGTTCTGGCAAGACTCCATGGCTGTCCACCTCCACTCCCTTTGCGCCTTTGCGCCTTTGCGCCTTTGCGTTAAAACATATGAACGTTTGACGCAAAGGCGCGAAGGCGCAAAGGCAATAGCGCAAAAAACACCCCGGCACACATGTCATGCTGAGCGCAGCGAAGCATCTATCCCGGCATCCTGCCAGACCCTTCGCTTCGCTCAGGGTGACATGACCGTGAGACTCACTTGGGTCTCAGTGGTGATCGAGCCTCCTGACAGACCCTTCGCGTCGCTCAGGGTGACATGACAGCAGTTCCGCTACACCTCGCCGTACTGATATTTCGTACTGGCCTCAATCATCGCGATCTCCTCGGTGTTCAGGTCGAAGAGGTGGTAGACCCGCTGGTTCAACTCAACCTCGCCGGCGATGATGGCGGCGGTGTGCTGGCGGTGTTTCTCGCGCTGGACTCCGAGCCACTCTTCCCAGTCGTCGCGCTCTTTTAGGGCGATGTCGTGCTTGAAGACTTTCTGGATCTCGGTGCGGAAGGCCGGGAAATCCAGATTCCACCAGGCCGTCAGCTTCTGGTTAAGTACCTTCCCCGCCGCGCCCAGGTCGCTCTGGATGCGGTTGCGCGCCCGCCGGTGTAACTGGTAGCGGGCCTTGGCCTCGGCGGTGATCGTCATCGCTAACGCGCCGATGACCTCGCGCTCTGCGGGCGGGGCGTCGGGGATGGGGAGGCGGGAGATGTATTGGGCCGACATCATATACCGTTGTATTCCGCGTCGCTCACCAAATGGTGCAGCAATATGGGCAACCGTAAACCATAGGGTTCGTGACATCAGGAGGCCCAGGAGGTATGGATGACGCCCCGGTATCATGAAAGTTGTTTTGTTGCCTACTATCCCAGGATCAGCTAGAGCAAACCGTGGTCGGTTCGCAAGTTCAGGCCAGAAAAATTTCTCGCCTTCAAAGTCATCATAATAACTGCAAGGCCGTAGCTCCCACCAGTACTGACCTTGATCACTTCGTTTCCGAGCCGCTTCTGCAAAAGCTCTCAGGTGATCGGCAATTGCAGGTATGTGCGTCTGTAATGCTGTCCAAGCAACATTTTCACTCAAAACACCCCCAAGTTTCTGAGCTGTCCACTGATCAGGGATGAGGATGAGCCAGCGTCCTTCTTCTTCGACATGCCATGAGCGAACATCTTCGCCATTCACAAGCGGCTTGATATATTTAGTGCTTATTGGCTCGCGGGCAATGATATGATCACGCATTGTCTGATTGATGATAAAGGCATCATTGAGGCCAGTAAGAATGCCGCGATATATTCGGCCATTGACCACTTCACCAAGAGTTTTTCGCACTACCGCATAAGGCACGCTGTCATCCCCGCCGCCCGGCCCGTAAACGGGCGGGCTAGATTCTGCGAAGGCCGCTGAAGCGGCCTCAGGCAGGCCGCGCAGGCGGCCTTCGTCACCCGTAGCCGGGGGCTTCAGCCCCCCGGCGGTCCCCATCAGCTTGGCAAAGATCTGCCGTCCTGCATCCCCGCCGAGCTGCCAGCCGCTATCCTGCTGGTCGTGGATGCTCACCGGGGCCAGTTTCCCGCTGATCTGACTCTCAAATTCCTTCACGCCTTCGCCCCGGCTAAAGGTTGCGGCCTGGGCGGTATGATCGGCGGGCGGCGTAGCTTTGCGCACAATCGGAATGGCCGGGTAGACATCGGGCGCGTCGGCGAAAACCCGGTTGTCGCCCAAGTCAATCACCTGCTCAACCGTGATCTGCTGGCGCATGAAAGAGCGCAGCGGCGTGGCGTAATTGGCGCGCAACCAGGAGTTACTGGCGATATAGCCCAGCAGCCCGCCCTGGCGCAGCAGCTTCACGCCCTGGTGGAAGAAATAGACAAACAGGTCAGCGGTGCCGCTGTAGGTTTCGGCATATGCCTGCTGGAAGAATGGCTTGAGCGGGCCGAGTTGCTCCTGGCGCACGTAGGGCGGGTTGCCAATCACCACATCGAAACCGGCATGATCACCCAGCGGACGACCGTGGCGGTCGTAGAAAACTTCAGGAAACTCCAGATCCCAGTGGAAGAAGTGGCGTGTGTTGCGCAGAGCGCGCACCTCGGCCAGCGGGCGCTCAAAGGCCGGGGTAGAGAACGTGCCTTCGGGCCGCTGCGCATAATCGGCGATAGCCCGCCACAGACTGCGCTCGGGGGCCGCGCCGAATCCCGCCGCCGTCGCCAGATCGGCGTGTACCGCAAAGCGCTCCGTCAGTCCGGCCCGCACCGTCTCGTAAATGCGCTCCTGCTCTTTGACATCACTCACCGTGTACCCGGCGCTCCCCTCGATCAGCCACATACTGCCCACGGCGCTGCGCATCGCCCCGGCGAAGGCCGCATCATCAAGCAGGCTGAGTTGGGAGTGACCGTCAGCGGTGGCTGCTTTGGCCCTCACCCCCCGGCCCCCTCTCCCGCTGCGGCGGGCGAGGGGGAGACCGCTCCCTGAATCATCCAGCTCGCTGGCACGGGTGCCGACCAGGGCGTTACCGCAGCGCAGGTGATGGTCGAGGAACGAGAGCGGACGACCCTTGGCGGCGGTGGACAGCCAGAGCGAGAGCTTGGCCAGATCCACCGCCAGCGGGTTCAGGTCAACCCCGTAGATACAGCTCTGGGCCACGCGGCGCTTCCAGTAGGCGAGGTCGGATTCTTCGCCCTCACTTCCTGCCGAGGTGGGCGGCGATACACCAATTTCCACCAGATAGCGGGCGATATACTCCGTCGCCGCGACCGGGAAGTGTCCGCTGCCCATCGCCGGGTCAACGCAGTTCACCTCCATCACCGCCGCGATCTTGTCGGCGTCAGACTTCTTTCCCGCAACCGCAGCATCCAGGACGGGGCGCAGGGTCTGCTCGACAATGTACTGCACCACAAAATCGGGAGTGTAGTAGGATCCGGTGCGGTGACGCTCGCCCTTGTCGTTGACAAGGATGAGGGATGAAGGATGAGGGATGAGGGATGAGGGATGTAAGGATGAGGGATGAAGGATGAAGGATGAAGGGGGCGCTGCCGGATCATGCTCACCCTTCATCTTTCCACCCTCATCCTCCCTCCTTCCATCTTCCACCCTCATCCTTCCACCCTCATCCCTCATCCCTCCACCCTCATCCTTCATCCTTCCACCTTCATCCTTCATCCTTTCCAGATGGTACTCCAGCAAACCCTCGTAGATCGTGCCCAAATGACGTTCGGCCAAATCGCGGTAGTCAATAAACTCCGGTAAACCCGTCTGCGGATTGACAATGCGGGCCAGCTTGTCGAGGGCCAACTGGAGCTGCGCATCACCGATGCTATAGCGGTCGAGGAAGGCGTGATGCTGCGGGTCGAACAGGCCGCCGTTAAAGGTGGCCACCTTCAGCGGCGGACTGCCGATATTGATGATCTCAAACAGCTCGCGTAGATACCTCCATGTGCGTCCGGTATCAACCAGCAGACTCATACCGCTATCGAGACGGCGGCCCACATCGCGCACCATCGCGTAGAGACTGTAGTCATCGCGGTAGCTCAGGTTCTCGCGCAGGGGCAGCAACTCACGAGCCTCGGCGTAGAGAATAAACAGCAGCCGGTAAAGCACAATCAGGCTATTGGCATAAATGGTCTGTAAGGACGCAGCAGGGTCAGCGGATCGCTCATCTGCTGCGCCCATACCAACATGAAACCCATTGCGCTGATAATCAAGAAAACCCTGAGCAATATGGCGCAAGGCGTCGAAGACCTGGGCCTTGAGCGACTCAGACACACCACGGGCATAATCCACACTCTCGCGCAGCATCCCGTCCAGGGTAAGAGCATCGCCAAGCGGGGCGGCAAAAGCGGCGCGGCGGAAGAAGGCGAAGAAATAGAGGAACGCCTCGGGGTCGTTAGCATCGGCCAGTTCCTTGAGATCGGCCTCATAGAAACGATCCTGCTTCTCAACCGTCTCCTTATGGTAGAGCCGCCAGCGTCGGCCATTGGTCAGGATACCCCAAGGCGCGCCGGTATGGCGCATATAGAAAGCGATTTGGTCGGAGGGAACCTTCGTAATCTCATCACTCTCACCCTGGCTAGAGACATCGAGCTTACGATCCCAGTACTTCGCCTCGCCCGCAGCCAATGCCGCGCCCAGGTCGGCATCGCTCAGCACCTTACCCTTATTCGCACTCAGGGCGGCCACATCGCGGTAGAAGATATAGTCCGGCTTCTTCGTACCCTTAGGCGTGCGCAAAGCAGCCTGCACCTCGAAAGTATGGCCAAGCACCTCCAAAACAGGGCGCACCAAATCACGCTCCGTCTGAGCCTCGTTAGGCGAAGGGGTGAAGGCCGCAAAGAGGGCGCGAATCTGCGCGAGGACAGGAGCAGCCTCATCCACCAGATCGAGCCACGCACCCCGGCGAGGCAGAGTCTGATCGAGGTAGCGGTCGGCGAAAAGCTGGCGGTTATGGTGGCGCTGGGCGAGAGCTAAAGGGAGTTGGGAGACACTCATTAGGTTTTAGGTTTTGGGTTTTAGGCAGTACCGCAGAAGTCACCCTGCCAGCCCAAGCGCCCGGCCCGTAAACGGGCGGGCTAGGTCTGCGACGGCCGCT
>CAIXLU010000004.1 GCA_903920315.1 uncultured Oscillochloris sp. | reverse complement strand
TGCCGATGCTGAAATCATCGCGGTGATGATCAGCGGCATTACCAGCCCCGGCGCAAGAATCGCCATATTGAGCATGTGGTGGTGGAGCGACTTCAGACCCAGACTACGCAGCACCCCCCACTCGGGATGGGCGATACCCGCAATGCCTCGGCACGCGACAATATAGACAATCAGGATGGCGAAGGAGACCAGATTGCCCACCAGCCAGGTGAGATAGATACTCATCCCGGTGGTGTCAGCCAGCACATTGGCGACCAGCCAGAGCGCCGCCAGTTTCACCACACCAAAAATGGTGTTGCGCGAGAACTGGAGCCCGCCGCGCAATATCCCGATCAGTGCCTGATCAAGAACTAGCGCCACCGCCGTCAGTCCTGTCCCAATGGCAAAAGCTGCAACCATCCCGATGTCAGACGACAGGAGTCTGAGGTCGGCGGCGAGGTAGGGCGAGAGGAACGCAAAAAACGTCCCCGTGATCGTCGCGGCCACCCCGGCCACAATCAGCGCGGCGGAGATCAGCGCGGCCCGCTGGCCCGGTCGGCGCGGCAGTTCGCCGATTAACATCGTCCCCAGCCCCAGCATACAGACAGTGCCGATCAGGGTCATGGCCGAGATCGCCGCCGCCGCAAACCCTACTTCGGGCGCGGAGAATTGACGCGCCGCCAGCCACCAGTAGCAAAACCCAAGTGCCGCCGAGACGCCCGTGGTGGCAACCAGCGCGCCGGTGTTGATCAGGATATCGAGGTTGCCGATCCGCATACGGCGGGCGATCAGGCGCATATTTTCGTTCCTCGCTACGGGTAGCCACAGAAAGACACAGAAGCTCACAGACAGACGTTTTTTCTGTGACTTTCTGTGTTCTTCTGTGGCAAAATCGCAGTATCGCACCTACGTCCCCGGCGCACCCGGCTCCGACCAGCGCACGGTATAGCGGTAGAGGGTGTTCAGATCCTCGGCCCGGTAGAGCCACGCCTCAACCGGAGTCTTCGTGTTTGAGTCGGGTGGTAGAACCAGGGTAATCTCCCACTGTGCGCCTGGCTGGAGATCAATGTCCTTCCACTCGCTCAGCATACTCCCGCCGTCGGTGACGCGCAGCAGGTAGCGCTGCGGTTTCTGCTCTTGGTTGCTCACGCCGAGCCGCACCGTGCCCGGTGCCGCATCGGCCTTGTCCACCATCCAAAGTTGAGTGTATCCCTGGGTGGGCTGGTTGATGGCTCCGTTTCGGGCTGTATTCACCGCGTTCGCCAGCAGCAGCACACCCAGAACCAGCAGGACGGCCTGCATAGGCTGGAGCCGCAGGGTGGGCATACGGATTTCTGCGCCCAGCGCAGGCGCGGAGGATCGTCGCCGTAGGATCGCCGTTGTCGCCGCTGCCAGCGTAATCCCGGCCAATAGAATACCCCACGGCTGGCGCTGGAGTCCCCAGGGCATCAGGTTCAGCAGCAGCCCCGCGAGGATGGTGATCACGATGCTTACCCCCAGGCGCAGCGTGAGCAGTTCAACATGCCCCGTCGCCTGCCGGGAATCCATCGCGGCAATGAGCGCGTAGCCCGGTAGAAAGAGCGCTAGCGCGATCCCCAGCGGGGCGCTCAGCACAACGGGGGCGGCGGGCCACAGGGCTACGGCTAACCCGGCCACCGCCAATACCATCACGATAAGCAGATCGCGTGACCCGCGCATCATGACACCACCGGTGTACTGGTCGCCCCAGTTGCGGCCAGCACGTCACGGTAGAAATCCACCGTGCGGCCCATAACTACCTCGTGGCTGTAGCAGCGGCGCACGCGCTCGTAGCCACGCTCGACAAAAGCCGCCCGCTGGCTGGGGCTGTTGTGCAGGCGGCGGATCATATTCGCCAAAGCGGCGGCGTCGCCCTCAGGGAAGATCATCCCGGCCTCGCCGATCACTTCGGGGATCGCCCCCGAACTCGACCCGATCACAGGGATACCGGCGGCCATCGCTTCCACAATCACCCGGCCAAACTGCTCGGCCCAGCGCGGCGTGGTCAGCGAGGGCACCACCAGAACATCAATGCTCTGCCAGAATTGTCGCATCTCGCCGCGTGGCAAGGTTCCCAGCAGTTCATAGTGCGGATCGCGGCCCAGCAGTTCGGCCAGGGGGCCATCGCCCGCAATCCGCACGTGAATTTCGGGCAACTGCCGGATAGCCTCGTACAACGTGTGGATACCCTTCTCGGGCACCAGTCGGCCAGCGTAGCCTATAGTAAAAGGTCGGCCCGGTTCGGCGGGCTGCGAACGGGCCGCATCAATAGCAAAGCCATACTGCGGGATGACATCAAGCCGCTTGCGAAAGCCCATCCGTCGGCAGCGACGATGCGCCTCTTGATTGCCCACAATCCCGGCGTCGGCAGCCGCGTAGTTCAGTGTGCGGAATACCACGCCCAGGCGCAGCGGGTGAATATTCTCCCAGGCCACGAAGATAAGGCGGTAGCCGTAGCGACGCTTCAGCGCGCTTATCTGAAGTAGGCTTAGGCTCTCGGGTTCTTGCTCAACGTGAACCAGATCCGGCTGAAACTGCGCAATCGCGGCGGCCAGTTGCTGGGGCTGGTAGATGTAACGAAAGGGATTGCCCTGAAACTGGAAGAGCGTATCGAGGCGATACTGCTTCCAGCTCGCATCGGGCGCGTTGGCAGGTACTGCCTGTACCGGGTGCAGTTCATTTGTATGCCAGGCGGAAGGCATCACCACACCCAGTTCGACCCGCGTGCCCAGCGCATCCAGCTTATCCCAGTTCCCTGGGTAGGCATACATATTCGAGACGAGCAACACGCGCATGAGCGAACTCCCTACGGGCGAGGTGCCTGATCGAGTAACAGGTTTGCATCGTAGATCTGAATGTTCCCGCTGTCGAAGATTCGGCTGAGCTGCGGAATGTTGTTGAACTTCGCAAGTCGGCTCATCAGGAATGGCTCATTATGCTGATTGGCCTCTGGTTCGCCTGAGGTGAACCAGACCCCACTGACCGGCAGCCCCAGGGTGATGCGCTGGTCGGTGACAATATAACGCACATGGTCGCGCCGCAGGTCGCGGATCTCCAGCTTGGCCATACGTGGCGAGAAAAAGATCCACGAGAGTGTCTCGACCGGATCTTGCTCGCCATACGACCCCATCAGCAGCCAGTTTGTCTTATCGGCAGTCAGCCGAAACCCTTTCGGCAGCCGGTCGCGTGCCCAGTACGACGCCATAATACTCTCGGGCTGGATTCCACGGGTGTCGCCCATAAGCGCATACGGCCCCGGCAGTCGCGCCCAGGGCGGGATGCCGATAATGATCGCGCCCATGATGATAAGCATGATCGCGCCGCCGGTCACAGCATGGCGCATGCGCCGCAGTTTCGCCGCCGCCACAAACTCAACGATAGCCACCGCCACCACCAGGGCAACCCCAATGAACAGGTAGTCTGACGAGCGGTTCGAGATCTCCGCACCGCTCGACGAGATCCGCAGAATCAAGGTAGCTGGGAAAATCCCGCCCACAACCGTGAAGAGCAGCGCCATCGGGTGGTGGCGGTAGCGGCGCCAGGCGAAGATCAGCCCGAAGGGAATGGCCAGGGTGATCAGTCCGACGCTGGCCAGGGCAATGATCCGCTCGAAGGTGGGCAGCGTATACTCGGGCGAGGCCGAGCGGAAGAGGGTGCGCCCGCTCTCCTCGCGGGCAATCAGCTTAACCACCGACTGGGCCGCCTTCACAATGTGCGGGCCGAGGTAGGGGATTGTCTGCTGGGCCACCGTGAAGAGCCATGTGATCGTGAAGACAAGCGAGGCCAGCCAGAAGATCCCGACCCGGCGACGCTCAGACTGGTGCATACCGGGCGGGTCTGGGTCACGCAGCGACGGGAAGATTGGCCCGCCCGCCCAGCGCACCAGGGGCTGCACGATCCGGTTGCCCAGGATGATACCGAACACCCGCTCGCCCGTACTCACAATTCGTGCATGGAAGAAGGTCAGCGCGGCCAAGATGATCAGCATCACGGTCATGACATACGAAGTGACGTGGTGTGTCACCGTCAGCGCGCCGATGGTCATGAGGGCGAGCGTCCAGGGCCAGCGCCAGCGCTGCTGCGTCTCTTCACCAAGCATGATCAAGAACAGCAGCATTGTCGCCAGGGGCAGAGACAGCGACTCGTAGCCGAACTGGGCGCTCCAGTAGGCGAAGTTGGGGTACGCGCAGTAAATCAGCGAGGCCACCCCCGCCACCCAGGTAGACCTGCTGGCGCGTTCGTGCAGCAGGAAGGCGGACAGCACCACCATCACTCGCGTTACGCCAATGATGATCAGGGCCGACGGGTAAATCGGCAGGCCGCTCAGTTGGGACAGGGCGCTGGCCACGATCTGCATGCCGGGAAACAGGGAACTGATGTTCTGGAGAGCATTAATATGAAAGAGGTGATCGGTGATCAGGATGTCGTTAGCCGTGCGGTAGTGCGGGAACTCGTCATGCAGGGCGAAGCCCAGGGGACTCTGAAGGACTTTGAGCATGTAGAGGCTCAGCCCGAGCCACACGACCAGGCCCGCCCGCTCGCCGCGTCCGACATTGGGCATCAGTTGCCGCACCGTCACCGGCGCGATGATCGTCATCACACCGACCCAAAAGAGATACAACGCCCAGGGCGCGTTCAGCCGCGATCCGTTATAGGCCGCCACCACCAACATCAGCCCAATAGCACTAATGAAGGTAATCGCCGGTAGCCAGCCCGGATCCCACGAGGCCGTCCCGGTGGTGGCATCTCGCTCACGCTTAACGTAGCGTGTGTTGGCCGAGATGACCGCTCCTCCCATGATCTGTGCGATTGTTGCTTTTTTATGCACGTATGCCAATCCTTGAGTTTAACAAACGGAGCGAGGCCGGGGCTGAGGGCTGGTTGGCAGCCTCTGCGTAGAGCATCATCAGGCGCTCGACAATGCGGCCCCAGCTAAACGGTGCGAGGTCGGCAGCCACTGCGAGGGAGTGCGCGGCCTTCAAGGTGGCTGCGGCCACCGCCTCGGCATGGTCACCCGACACAATGCTAATGTGGGCCGGCATCTGTGTCGCCAAGTCACGAAATGCCGGGATGTCGTTACAGACTGCCCGACAGCCATGCGCGAGCGCCTCGATAACCGTGATTCCGAATGCCTCAGCCGATGACATAGCCAGCATCACGCTCGCCCGCCGGTACCAGCCCGCAAGCTGATCATCGCTGACGGCACCGACAAAGGTGACGCGACCGGCGACGCCTAGGCGCTCGGCATGGGCATGGAGCGCCGCACGACATGGCCCTTCGCCCACAACCACCAGGCGATACGCAGCGGGGAGTCGGGTCAGCGCAGCGATGGCTTGGTCAACGCCCTTATATGCCTGGAGCCGACCGACCGCCAGGAGCAGGGTGGGATCGCGCTGCACGGCGTGCGTGCCTGCTGCGCCAGCGAGATCCACGCCATTAGGAATCACGGTGATACGCTCGGGCTGCAGGCCGAAGCGGCTCAGCAGGCGGGCACGCTCGGCTGCACTGACGCAGACGATAGCCCTGGCCCGCCGCAGGCTCCAGCGACCGACCACGGAGTAGGGCATATGAAGCAGGCCAGCGATACGGCTATGGGGCCGATCATTGAGGTGTGGCGTGATCACAAGTCGCCCAGGGGCGAGTGCCGCCACTATCGGGAGCATAGCCGCGTGGTAGTTATGGACGTGGATGACATCGAAGTTGGGGCAGTTGAGCAGACAGTCAGCGAGACCCAACGGCACGTGGTAGGCAGATGTTGGCCCCACCGCCTGTAGGCGATAGACAGGCACAGCATTGATCCGCTCAGCGGCGACCGCTCCCGGCATCGCCATTGTGATCACCACCACATCATGGCCCTGGGCAACCAGTCCCTCGCTAATTGACTGCACGTGTCGCTCGACCCCGCCCCGCTGCGGGTAATAGTGCGGCGTGATCTGCAAAATCCTCATGACGACTTGGCGTTCCTGATAGTGCCAACAGGTGGGGCGATAGGTGCACGCATGGCGCGATGCTGTGCCTCGGCCTTGCCGACAACGTATCCGCCGGCGGTAATCAACAGGCCCGCCACAATTGCGCCCGCACGTAGCAGACCCGCGCCATCACCCCGCAGGGCATCGGCAATGCCGCGCACAACCCCCTGGGGCAACGTGCGCAGCGTGTAAGAACGCTCGGTTGCCAGTCCATCGTGCGATCCGACCAGCCCAGCGACCAGAGCCTTCGAGCGGCCCTCGTTATAGCAGCGCGAGCGAAAATAGGCCCAGCGCGCCCGCGTGGCGGGAACCTGGTGGCTGACCCGAGCCTGTGGGTCGTACTGAAGAATACTTCCTGGTACCAGTTGCGCCAAACGAATGCATAACTCCGTCTCCTCACAGCCCACCGGCAGCGTCCCCACTCGCCCCATACCGTTCTGGAAAGTGCCAGCCTGAACAAAGACCTCACGGCGGAACGACATGTTGCAGCCGATCAGGTTACGCACTGGCGTGGGCGTCGTAGGCATCCCCCGGTAGGTGCATCCAATGATCCAATCAAACTCTGCGGGAAACCATGCCGGGCGACCGCACTGCCAATCCGGCTCAATGGCTCCGCCCACCCCGAGGATAAGTGGGTCGCTGTAGGATGCGCTGATCCGGGCCAGCCAATCAGGGGCGGCGGCGGCATCCTCGTCCATGAAAGCGATAATCGCGCCGTGTGCGACGTCTAGCCCCGTATTGCGTGCGCCCGACAGGCCACGGGTATTGGTGTTGGCAATCACCGTGGCTGCAGCAATGTGCGCGTGCGCCCGCTCAAACAGGGCCGGGTTGTGGTCAATCACCACAATAATCTCATCAGGCGGCAGGCTTTGCTGCTGCATCGAATTGACCGCAGCACAAAGCGCATCCCAGCGTTGCTCGGTGTAGGCGCAGATAATAACCGAGATGCTACTGGACGCCTCGGTCATAGACCACCCACTTCGCGCTCAAGAAGTTCAACCTCCACCGGATGGTTCAGGATGTGATGCGGCTCGGTGCTAGGCCGGAGGCCCGTTGTCCTCAACGCGGGGGCAGCAGGCTGTAACGGAGCCACCGGGATCATCGTGGCCATCGTCCGCGTGGTGGGCGCATTCATGATGCTGCCCTTGCCCTCGCGCAGAATCGTCTTCAGCACGCGCCAGCCGTCGGCAAAAGTACGCAGATGGCTGACACCGTGGATGCGCTCGTGCTCAAAGCTCGGCACCTCGGTGATCCGCAACCCGGCCTTCAGCGCCCGCACATTCATCATCGTCTCAATCTCAAAGCCGTCACCATCAAGGTCGAGTTGAGGCAATACATGCCGCCAGAAGGCGTTATAGCCGTAGCAGAGGTCGCTATACTGGCCGCCGAACAACAGTCGCACCGTCATCACAAAGCCCATATTGCCCATCCAGCGCAGCGATGACATATCGCTAGTGCCGCCACCCTGGAGAAAGCGCGAGCCCTTCACAAAGTCGGCTCCAGCCAGCAGCGCACCAATATACATCGGCATCTCGCGTGGGTCAGTAGAGCCGTCGGCATCCAGCATCACGATCACGTCACCTGTGGCCGCAGCGAACCCGGTGCGCAGGGCTGCTCCCTTACCGCGCCCCTCCTGACAAACTACCCGTACCCGTGGGTGCAACCCTAGCGCCACGTCTGCCGTGCCATCCGTTGAGTGTCCGTCAACGAGAATCACTTCGTGAACATCGTGCGGGATCTGCGGCAGCACATGGGGCAGGTTCTCCGCTTCGTTCCAGGCTGGTATCACCACGCTCACTAAGACCTTGTGCATACTGGTATTCCGTTCCTCATACACGTCTGGCAACGCTCTCGCCCGCCAAACAATTTACGACCTACATCTGCGGCCATATCGTCTGTAACGGAGGAGTGCCGCGACTTACAGAAGATTCCGCACCTACTACTGGGAATAAGACTGCCAATGTACGCGCTAAAGCAAGGGTGTGGTGTACGTGCTGTCGCACGAGGGGGGCGACGGTGATGATTCTTATCCCGCTGGATTATCAGTTTTTAGAACGTGCAAGATGTCAGAAAGGTTACGGGATGATAACAAATGTGTAATCTTTCTAAACTATACCACGAACTGTCGTACGAACGAACCTCCTACCGCTCGCGCCGGCGGCACGCCACATCAGATATTCACGTCCATACGGGGTATAATCAGGTGTGGAAATAATTGCTCCGAATCTATAATTTGCGCCTCCCCAGTCTGATCTACGACCCCGAGATTGCCACCAAGAAAGGAATGCTATGCTCACCTACCCCCTGCTCCACCCCGAGATACTACGCGCCTTGGGCGAGGCCGGTCACGGCGCCCACGTGCTGATCGCTGACGGAAACTACCCCCTGGCTACGCGCTCAAGCCAGACATGCCGACGTGTCTACCTGAACTTGGCCCCCGATTTGCTACGCGCCACCGAAGTCCTTGCGGTGCTGGTAGGGGCTATCCCGATTGAGTCCGCGCATGTTATGGTGCCCGACAATGGCCCTGAGCCGCCGATCTTCACCGAGTTCCGTCAGATCATGCCCGGTGTCGCACTTCAGACCCACGAGCGATTCGCCTTCTACGACTTGGCCCGTGGCCCCGACCTGGCCCTGGCCATCGCCACCGGCGAGCGGCGGATCTACGCCAATATTCTGCTCACTATCGGCGTGGTGCCGCCTAAGTAGTACCTGCCCTATGGCGCGATACGTCGCCAAATGCTAAGATGTTGGCGATGGTGATCGCCCACCTCCTTGCGCTGAACGAAATGATTGAGCCAGACTCATTGGTATCTGAAAAAGGCTATCGCGTCAGTAGCTCAATCATTCCGCTTAGCGCGTTATTGCGCTGAGGCTCTCATGCTGCGTCTCTCACGGATGCTCTCTGGCGGCTACCTTCTGCTGGCCCTGTTGATCACGCTCGTTACGCTATTCGTCGGCCCCCTTGGGTGGGCACCCTTCCAGCTTGCCACGATTGGCCCCGGCAGTGCGCCCGTAGTCGTCACGGTTGTCTATAGCACGGAAAAGGAGCAGTGGCTGAAGGATGCCGCCACCCGCTTCGCCGCTACCAATCCCCGTATTGGCGGGCGAGCCATCCAGATCGTGCTTGAGGGCAAGGCTTCACGCGAGATGGTTACGGATATTGTGCAGGGTAGCTACCAGCCAACGGTGGTCAGCCCGGCCAGCATGATGCAGGTCGATCAGCTCCGCACAGCGTGGATGGTCGCAAAGGGAGCTAAGGGGGGCATGATCATCGCTGCCGAGGCTCCCAAGTCGCTGGTGATCACCCCCCTCGTGCTGCTGGCGTGGCGGGATCGCGCCGCCCCGATTGAGCAGGCTTCTCCCAACGACTACTGGGGATCTATCCAGTCCGCACTGGTCGCATCTGGGGGCCGTATGCACTTTGGCCATACTAATCCCGAAACCTCGAACAGTGGCTTTCTGACCCTGCTGCTGCTCGCTGACGGCTACGGTAATATGAATGAGGAAACCGCCAAGTCGCCCGCGTTCCTTGAATGGCTGCGCGGCGTGGAGCGTGCGGTGCCTCAGGGCGAGGATAGTACCGGCACTCTGGCGACCGATATGCTCCGCTTCGGGCCAAGCAAGTACGACTTCGTCGCCGTCTATGAGAACCTAGCTATTGGGGCGATGGAACTACCGAAGGCCAGTGAAAACGGTGGCCTGCATGTCTTCTACCCGCCCACAACTGTTCTGAGCGAACATCCCTACGCGCTGCTCAACGCGCCCTGGGTCACACCCGAGCAGAGCAAGGCGGCTATCCAGTTTCGCGACTTCCTGCTCTCGCGTGAGATCCAGCAACTTGCCCTCCAGCAGTACGGTTTCCGCCCGGCCAGCCCGCAGGTGCAAATCACCCCCGGCGATACGACCAATCCCTTTGTCCGTTATGCCG
>CAIXLU010000003.1 GCA_903920315.1 uncultured Oscillochloris sp. | reverse complement strand
GCCGCCAAAACCTGACCGATTATGTTTTAGACAAGGTTCGCGGATACTTTACAGTTCAGGCCAGAATGTAGCATCCTGATGCGCTCAACCTGAAACCTGAAACCTCGCACCTGAAACCTTGTCTTAGTGCGAACAACGAACTACTCCAAAGGTAAGGTTGCCACGTCCAACCAGAAATGCTGGATTGATTGAACTGCCTGGACAAAGGTGGCAAATTCGAGCGGCTTGACTACGTAGCAGTTGGCGTGCAGATTGTACGCCTTCGCGACATCTTCTGCCGCCTGCGAGGTGGTCAGCACAACGACGGGGATCGTTTGGAGTGCCGGGTCGGCCTTGATCTCGGTTAATACCTCGCGCCCATTTTTGCGGGGCAGGTTCCAATCCAGCAAGATCAGGTCGGGGCGCAGCGCATCAGTATAGGGCGGCTGATTGCGTAAGAAGGCGAGAGCTTTCACCCCATCGTCCACCACACAGATACTGCCGCGCATACGGATCTCGGCCAGGGCGTCCTGCATGATTATCACATCGGCGGGGCTGTCTTCAACCAACAAGATCTTGATGGATGGCTGGAATACTAATGGCATCGTGGTTTAGCTCCGATCCGGGATAGTGAAGGAGAAGGTTGCCCCGTGACCCAGACGGGACTCAACCCAGATCTGTCCGCCGTGACGTTCGACAATCTTCTTGCAAAGTGCCAATCCGATCCCGGTACCGGGGTAGTCGTGGCGAGCATGCAGACGCTGAAAGATGACGAAAATACGCTCGAAGTAATCCGGTGCGATGCCAATGCCGTTATCGCGCACCGAGAAGCACCATGCGCTATCGCGTCGCTGGGCGCTGATGTGGATGAGCGGAGACTCTGTACTGCGAAACTTGATAGCGTTGCCGATCAGATTCTGGAAGAGTTGGGTCATCTGGGTAGGATCGGCCTGTACTGTAGGCATGGTATCAGAGGTAATGATAGCCGCGCTCTCTTCGATGGCGACATGAAGATTAGCCTTGGCGAGAGCCAGCACCTGCTCAACTGCCGTTGGCTTAAAAGACTTCACGTGGCGCTGCACCCGCGAGAACATGAGCAGGTCGTTGATCAGCGCCTGCATACGGGTAGCGGCGTCCACCGCAAGGCCAATATACTGATCGGCGCGCTCATCGAGTTGACCCTGGTAGCGTTGCTGGAGGAGCTGCACCATGCCCGTCACTCCACGCAGCGGCTCCTGAAGATCATGCGAGGCCACCGAGGCAAACTGCTCCAGATCCGCGTTCGAGCGAGTCAGTTCCTCCATCGCCTCACGGAGTGCGGCATCGGAGTGCTTGCGTGCGGTAATATCATCAAATACCGCCACAAAATACCCCTTTGCTGAGCTATAGACCGAGACAGAGAACCAGCGATGGAGAGCCTCGACAAACATCTCGAACTTCTCGTGCTGGCCAGTCAGAGCAACACGGGCGAAAGCCGCAAACAAATCTGGGTCGGTCTCACGAATACCCGGAATAACCTCGCTGACCGGCTTTCCACGCACGTCTCGCAGCCCAGTCAGGGTCTCAAAGGCACCATTGACATCGCAGTAGATCCAGTCTTGGGCCACCCCGTCCTCAAAGATCATCTGACAGTACGCATACGCTTCCGCCATATGATCAAATAATTCCCGATAGCGCGCTTCGCTGGCCCTAAAATCCTTCTCGGCCTGCTTGCGAGCGGTGATGTCGCCGTAGGTGATCACCACGCCTTGGCTCTGGCCCTGGGGCAGCGGCGATGCTGTCACATTGATCCACGTGGTCACACCGGCTGGTGTGATGATGCCCATCTCGACGTTGTCTACGGTGCGCTGCTCCTTGAGTACCCGCACGCTGGCATACTCATCAGTCGGCATTGGCGAGCCATCAGGGCGCACAATCTGCCATTCGGCACCATCTATCTGGCGCTGGCTATGCTCTTCACGCCCGATGCCCAGCAAGCGTTCCGCCCTCGCGTTCGACTCGATAATCTGGCCGGTTGCATCCGAGACAGTAATGCCCAGGGGGAACATATCGAACAGTGTTTGGTACTTGTTTAACGCAATCTGGAGATCGGCCTCGGCCTGTTTGCGGGCGGTGATGTCATAGTTGACGCCAATCATCCGCACGGGTGTGCCGTCGGCATCCCGGATCACGTCGCCATCGGCCTTGATCACATGGATGGAGCCATCGGGCCAGACTACCCGAAACTCGGTATTGTAGACACCCTCGCCCCGCCGCGCCTGGGCCGAGATGGCATGGCTGAAGGCGCGGTCATCGGGGTGTATGCCGTTCAGCCAAGCTTCATAGGCACCCGCGAAATCTTCGCGCCGCATACCGAAGATCTCATACATCCGGTCATCCCAGAGCAATTCATTCTTCTGAAGATCCCAATCCCACACGCCCATGTGCGCGGCACGTGTCGCCAGATCCAGACGCTCAACCAGCTCACGGATCGTCTGCTCATCGCGCTTGCGGGCAGTGATGTCAATTGAGCTTGTCAGTAGCGCGTAGCCTTCGCCGCGATCATTCGTGAGTACCTGATCCATAATGAAGAAGGTGCGTGTCCCAGATGGGAGCACAAAACTGTCCTCATACTCCGCAAAAGAGCGGTTGGCGATAAAGCGGCGGTTACGCTCCAGGTAGGTCTGGGCGACATCGGGGGAGAGCACATCGAAGAGGGATTTTCCAATAACCTCAGCAGGAGTCATCCCGAACATGTCGGCGGAGCGTTGATTCGCGAAGAGATAACGCCCGTCTGAGTCCATGAGCAGCACACCAGCGGCGATCCTATCGAGAATCTCGCGTACATACGACTCTGATATCGTGCCGTAGGTTTTTGCGCGCTTGCGTGTGAGCAGGGTCGTCATACTCGATCCATCGCCCTCATCCGGCTCCTCATCGCCGACATCTGCCAAGGCGCGCTTCGCCTGGGACAGACGCGCTCGCAGTTCGTGATTTTCCTTCACAAGCTGCTCATATGTTTGTTGCTTAGGAGTCATGGGGCAATCCTCTCATCCAGGGTGTAACGTCTGTGTGAAGTATACCCTTCCATGGCAATACCGCAAAAGTCACCCTGCCACATCAAGCGCCCGGCCCGTAAACGGGCGGGCTAGATCTACGAAGGGCGCTGAAGCGGCCTGCCTGAGGCCGCT
>CAIXLU010000002.1 GCA_903920315.1 uncultured Oscillochloris sp. | reverse complement strand
CCTACGCGGCCTTAGGCATGCCGCGTAGGCGGCCTTCGCCACTAAGAGCCGAGGACTTTAGCCCCACGGCGAGTGACTTTGACGTAGCCCTACCTCAGTCGCTCGCGACGTATGGCCTGGGAACCGCTGGCGGTATAATGGAGGCCGGAAGCAGCCTGTAAATCTAGACAAGGTTGAGAACAGCTTTACACAAACCGGATTGACAGTTTGGGCACATGCACTGCCTTCTGTTGCGGCAAATCTGCAATCTACAATCTGCAATCTGCAATCTGAAGCCTTGCCCTTCGCTCGAATAGAGAGACACGACATGACTATCCCCATTATTGCCGATATTGCGACAGCGCGGGCCGGGTTGCTGCGCCGTGCGCCACTGGATGAAGATCGCGAGACAACATCCGCTGTGGCCGCGATCATCGCCGAGGTGCGTTCCGGCGGCGATGCTGCGCTGCGCACCCTCACCGCTCGCCTCGACCGGGTGGATCTCGCGCAGATCGAGATTCCGCCTGCACGCTGGGCCGCCGCCGCCGCCGCTATTCCCGCCGACCTGCGGGCAGCCCTTGATCTCGCTGTCGCCGAGATCCGTGCCTTCCACCAGCGTCAGGCCCGCAACTCATGGGTTGACTTTGGCGTCGAAGGGGCACGCGGTCAGCTTGTGGTGCCGCTGGAGCGGGTGGGCATCTATGTTCCCGGCGGCGCGGCCCCTCTGCCCTCATCGCTTATCCACGCCGCCGTGCCAGCTCAGGTGGCTGGTGTTGGTGAGATTATTGTCTGTTCGCCGCCTCAGTTCGCCACGGGCGAACCGGCGGAGGTGGTACTCGCCGCTGCTCATATCGTCGGCGTGAGCCGCCTCTTCGCCATCGGTGGTGCCCAGGCTATTGCGGCAATGGCTTACGGCACCCAGAGCGTGCCCCGCGTTGATAAGATCGCCGGGCCGGGCAACCGCTTTGTGATCCAGGCGAAGCGGCTGGTCTTTGGTGCGGTGGACATCGAGAGCCTGCCGGGACCGACCGAGACAATGGTGATTGCTGATGCCGCCGCTAACCCACGTCTGGCCGCCGCCGACCTGTTGGCTCAGGCCGAGCATGTGGAGGCCAGCGCTATTCTGATCACAACGTCGGCAGATCTGGCCAGTGCGGTGCAGGCCGAGATTGGCCGCCAACTGGAGGCATTGCCCGAGGCGAACGCACGCGCCGCCGCTGATGCGGTGAGCCGCCGGGGTGGGATTATTCTCGTGCCGGATCTGGCGACGGCGATTGATCTGGCGAATGAGTACGGCCCCGAACACCTCTGCCTGTTGCTGGCTGACCCGTGGGCCTACGTGGGCAAGATCCGCAACGCCGGTGGAATCTTCCTGGGCGAGGAGTCGTTTGAGGTGCTGGGCGATTATGTGGCCGGGCCATCGCATATTATGCCCACCGAGGGCACGGCCCGCTTCGCGTCGCCCGTGAACGTGGACGACTTCCGCAAGGTAATCTCGCTGGTGGGACTCAATCGGGCTGGTCTGGAGCGAATTGGCCCATCCGCCCAGCGCATCGCCGAGGCTGAGGGACTCTTTGCCCACGCCGCCGCCGTGCGAGCGAGGCTTGAGGGATAAAAAAGTACCTGTGAACCTTGTCTAATCTATCGAGAGAGGTCCTGCTATGATTGGCTTCGTCGGCAGTTTCGTTGATATTTTGTTCAACGTCTTACTCTTCGCCATCCTTGGTCGCGTGCTGATCTCGTGGATTGACCCACAGGGCAATATGAAGGTGACACAGATCCTCAACGAGATCACCGAGCCGATTATCGCCCCCCTGCGCAGCGTGCTGCCCCCCCTTGGCATGATTGATCTCTCGCCAATGGTGGCGATGATCCTCCTTCAGGTGCTGCATAGCCTGATACGCAATGCGATCCACTGAGATAAAAATAGCCGATAGCCGATAGCCGATAGCCGAGCATGAGCGACTATTTTCATCGGGTGTTGTGCGCGACGTATGGTGGTCTGATATGGCACGCACGGACTCTGCGGGCGACCGCTTTTTGCTCTTGGTTGTCTTCCTCGTGGGGGTTGGCACGCTCGGCATCGAAATGGTGATGCCCCGGCTGCTGGCCCCCTTTTTCGGTACGTCACAGCCGATCTGGGCGGTGGTGATCGGCATGACCCTGGCCTACTTGGCGATTGGCTACCGCGTGGGCGGCAGTATGGCCGACCGTCGGCCCGATGAGCGTCTCCTCTACCGGATGATCGCCTGGTCGGGCCTGCTCTGTGCGATCATCCCGCTGCTGGCCCGGCCCCTGCTAAGTCTGGCTCAGTACTCGCTACGCAACGTGGTCGCCGGTGGGTTCATCGGCTCGCTGCTGGTGGTCGTACTGCTCTTCGCCGCCCCGGTCATCCTGATGGCCACCGTCGGCCCTTTTGCGGTACGCCTCTCCCTGCGCCGCTTTGAGGAGGGTGTGGCCGCCGCCGGACGCACCGCCGGGACGATCTCGGCGGTCTCGACCCTCGGCTCGATCCTTGGCACCTTCCTCACTGTCCTTGTCCTTATCCCCGCCATCGGCACCGCCGGCACGATCTTCCTCTTCGCTGCTTTCCTGGTGATTCTCGGACTGATCGGCCTGCGCGACGGGCGCTATCTGCTGATGCTGCTCGCTGTGGCGATCCTCGCCGTGGCCCACTACGCCCTCGACGGTACGATTAAGAGTGCGGACTGCTATAACTGCACCCTGATGGCGGAGGCAGAGTCAGATTACAACTACATCCAGGTGGCCAAGCAGGATATTGTCTACGATAACGGGGCGCAGGATCCGCGCCACATTCTGGTACTCAACGAGGGTCAGGCTACGCACTCGGTCTATCGTCTCAAATATCGGCAGACGGGCAACCCTCTGGATCTCCTCACCGACGGTGGCCCGTGGGACTACTTCAGCGTTGCGCCGTATGTGTACGCCAACCGCGATCCGCAGAGCGTCAAGAGCTTTGCCCTGCTCGGATCGGCGGCGGGCAGCGTGCCCAAGCAGTTTCTGGCGATCTACGGCCCGCAAACGACGATTGATGCGGTGGAGATTGACCAGAAGATCGTTGATCTTGGCCGCCAGTACTTCGATCTAGAGGATCAAGACCCGCGCTTCCCGAACTATCATACCTACATCCAGGATGCACGCTCGTGGATCGCCACTACCGATGGTCGCTACGACGTGATTGGTATGGACGCCTACCACCAGCCCTACATCCCCTTTCACCTCACCACCGTCGAGTTCTTTCAGCAGGTGAAGGCGCACCTGAACCCACAAGGCGTCGCCGTGGTGAACGCCGGTCGCCCGGCTAGTGGCGACGACCGGCTGGTGAACGCCCTGGCTTCCACCATGCTCGCAGTTTTTCCACAGGTTTATGTGATTGACACACGCTTCTCAAACGCCATCCTAATTGGCGTGAACGAACCTGTAAGCGATGGTGTGCAAAACTTCATTGATAACGCCGGACGCATGCAGATCCAGGCACTCCAACTGGTGATGTACTGGTCGCTGAACGAAGGTCGTTTTGGGCCAGTGCGCCAATTCAACGCCAACCAAGCCCGCTACGCCCCCTTCACCGACGACCGCGCCCCGGTTGAGCAGTTGGTAGACGGCTTGATCCTCAACGAAGTAACCCAGCCGTAACCACACATCAGAACACACATACAAACCGGCGTCTGAGTGTGGCTGTGAGGCCCGTTCACCCAGACGCCGGTTTGTGTATTCACCCAATAAAGCTCCTGGGCTTTACGGGCTATTCCGTAACATCCTCAGGTGCGGCCTCTGCACGCTTGCGGCGACGGTTGGGGCGGCGGGCAGCAGCGACTTCCTCCTGGGCTGCCTCCTCCTGGGCCGCATTCGTCAACTCGGCAATGATCGTATCAATGGTCCTAGGCGCGAGTGTCGCCTCGGAATCGTCCCGATCATCAACCAGACCCTTCAGGGTGGTGAATAGCCCGATTGGCAGCAGCACCCCGGTCGGATAACCCTTCTGGGTCACGATGACCGGCTGGTTTGTCGAGTTGGCACGCTTGATGAGAGCCGCCAGCGAGGACGCAGCCTTAGAAATCGGCACCACGCCTCGCTGGAGATCCACGTTCAGATTGAGATTTGCTCGATTCGGCATACAACACCATCCTGACTATTGTTAGTTGATCGCGCAGCACCATGCGGCACGACCCAGTTGCGACGCGGCGGATGTCTCGAATGCGTCGCGTTCGCTTCATTGCTTGTATATAGCATAACACATAATATGAGTTAGTGATACATGCATTTGACCGAATGAATCTGACAGAAGGCTATCACTCCTCACCCCACTCCCACCACGAGAAGCGGGGTGATTTTGCACCAGACAACCACGCGATTCGCACACAACACCCGATGAAAATAAGGCAATTAGGCACTACCGCAAAACTCGCCCTGTCACATCACGCGTCCGGCCCGTAAACGGGCGGGCTACGTGTGACGAAGCCCGCCTTTGCGGGCTGGGACAGCCCGCGAAGGCGGGCTTCGTAGATGGGAGCCGAGGGCTTTAGCCCCACGGCGATACGGATGCCCGGCTATCGGCTATCGGCTATCGGCTGTCGGCTATTTTCACGTTAGCTACCGCATATCCTCAAGAAACTCCGATGCTGGCTCAACCCCAGTAACCAGTAGGTGGTCACGGGCGCGAGTGCAGGCGACATAAAGCAGGTGACGCTCGGTAGTGTAGATCTCCTCCAGGTCGGACTCGTCGGTCACGCGCTCGATACGCTCCTGGAGAGTGATCGCAGCCGTGGCCCGCTCTAGCTGCGTCTGATCTTGCACGAACACGCCGATCTCTTCGGGCCGAATGCCCTCAGCGAGCCGCACCGCGATCCAGCGAGCCACCGCCGCCGTCTCATCGCCCTGGTTGGCGTAGACCGTGATCGTGGGCTGCGATCCGTTGAAGATCGAGATCGTGCCGCGCCGCTCCTCGGTGTTGCCGTCTACGTCGGTTAGGGATGGGGGCAGCAGCCGGTCGGCCTGCTGGCGGATTTGGTGACTGGTGCGATAGTTAATCGTTAGGGTGTGGGCGCGACCACGGATGTCTACACCCAGGGCGCGCCAGGGGAAGGGTTGCTGGAAGATGCGCTGGCCCAGGTCGCCGGTAAAAAATAGGCTGTTGGCGCGTGCGTTCCCAAAGGTGGACAGAAACCGTAGTTCGGCCACGTCCAGATCCTGCGACTCGTCAATGATCGCGAAGTCGAAGGGTCGGCGGTCGCTCGCCGCAAGGTGTGCCGCGACCTGTCGCAAGAGCATCGGCCATGTAAGCAGTCCGCGCTGCGCCAATCCACTCTGGACGCCCTGAAAGATGACCCAGAGCGCCTCGCGCTGCTTGCCTCCGATGCGGGTCTTGCGCCCCAATCGCGGCACGTCGCGATAGCTCTCCCAGGTATTGACAAGGTTCGCAGACACTTTACAGTTCAGGCCAGAATGTGGCATCCTGACCCCTGACCCCTGACCCCTTGTCTCACCCCCGCTGGCTGCTGTGATATGATATGCCGTCGCATCGGCGACGTTCAGCAGAGGGAGTACGGTGTGGCTGTGCGGAGTGTGCGCTACCACGTTATAAGTTTCGCTCAGATCACTCGCTATACCAACAGCGTCTATGCAGCGATATATACTCTGGTGGGGGCTTTTCTCTCTGGTGGTATAGCGGCAGTTCAGGCACCTAGCATCTGGGGCGCGGCAACGGTGGTGGGTCTGGTGGTGGCCTACGGGTTCGTGATCAACGATTATGTTGATGTGACGGTGGATCGCTACGGCAAGCCGCATCGGCCCATCCCGGCGGGCCGAATTACCCGTAGCACAGCCCTCTGGCTGGCTCTGGCCCTGGCGGGTGTAGCCCTGACTCTGGCCGCATCGCTTGGGCCGACCCTCGGTATGTTCGCCCTGGGCACAACATTGCTGGCCACGTTCTACTCGTTTGCCCTGAAGGGTACCGTCCTCTGGGGCAACGCCTGTATGGCCCTGCTGATCGCCACCATCGCGCTCTATGGCGGACTGGCCGGGGGTGACGTCACCCCTCTGGTGTGGGTCGTGGCTGGGCTGATGTGGCTCTTCGATTTCAGCCACGAAATCCTGAAGACGACGGCTGATTGGGCAGGCGATGGGCGGGCCGGACTGCGCACGGTGGCCACCGCTTTCGGCGTGACGGGCGCGCTGCGGATCTTTCAGGGTGCCGGGCTGCTCTTTATCGGCGTAGCACTGCTGCCCTGGCTGATGGGTCTGGCCGGGGCGACCTACCTGCTGGCGCTGCTGCCCTGCGCCATTCTGCCCACGGTCGTTGTCATCGGCCTGCTGGCCCGCAGTTCAGACGATGCAACCATCACTCTGGCGCTGAAGATTATGCGCTATATGTGGATCAGCAACCTCGTACCGATCTTGCTGATGAACTGAATTGAGCCATTTCCAAACAGCCATTGTGATTGGCGCAGGCGTTGCTGGGCTGGCTGCGGCCCGCCACCTTCGTCATCGTGGCATCCACGTCATCGTGCTTGAGTCTGGGTCGGGGGTTGGCGGACGAGTACGCACGCTGGTTGAGCAGGGCTGTCAGATCGAACTGGGCGCTGAGTTTCTGGCCAGTTTCTACACACGCACCCTCGCGCTTATTGACGAACTGGGGATTCAGCCCGACCTGTGCCGTATCCCCAGTAGTTCGGCGACCCTACGAGACGGGCGCTTCCACTCACTCTGGCCAAACGCCCGTGTGGCCTTCACGCAGCTTGTCGGATCGCACCACAAACTGGCTCTTTCGTACCTGCTGGCCTCGCTGCTTCGCCATCGCCCGCTCCTCGACCTCACGGCGTTCCAGAAGGCTTTCCCCATTGATGATGTCTCGGTGAGCGATTACGCCCGTGCCCATCTCTCTGAAGATCTGCTTGAATACGTGCTCCAACCGCCGCTGGCGGGGATTTTCTACTGGACACCGGAGCGCACCTCGCGGGCGCTGCTCATGCTGGTGCTGCGGGCTGGGCTGAGCCATCCTGCCGGACTGAAGCTTTTTACCATGCGCCAGGGTCTTGGACACCTGCCCCACGCTATGGCCGCTGGCCAGGATGTGCGTTTGGGGACGCGAGTCTGCGCCGTGGATCGTCTGCCAGCGGGCGGCTACGCGGTACGCATCACCGGAAGCGAGCAACCCCTCGTGGCTGATCGTGTTATCTGCGCCACAACAGCCAGCGCCGTCCCGCACCTTATGCCGTGGCTGGGCACAGAGCGGCTGAGTCTCTTCCAGGCAGTACGCTACTCAGCCACGGCCCTGCTGGCCACAGGCACCCGTGATCGGCTCCCGCATGATTTCTACGGGCTGCTCTTTCCGCGCCGCGAGACGGCATTCCTGGCCTCAGCCACCATCCAATCGGTGAAGAGCGCATCAGCCGTGCCGCGTGGCTGCGACACCCTAACCCTGCATATGGCTGGTCCGGCGATGGATGCGCTACACCAGTACGATGATCCGTCACTGACCCGGATCATGCTCACGGAGCTGCGTCGTCTGGCCCCACGCTACGACCCGATGCCGCAGGCGATTTTTCAACGATTCTTCCGCTGCCCCGAGGCTCTGCCCGAATTCGACGTTGGCCACTTCCGTCGGCTCCAGGGCTTCGCCGCCAGCGATATGGAGCCGCCCGGCATGGCCTTTGCCGGCGACTACCTGGGCGGCCCCTTTGTCGAGGGGGCCATCCTCAGCGGAGAGGCCGCTGCCGAGCGGGTGATGCGATAGCCAGAGATCGCCGCCCAAAAGTGCTACAATGACTCTGCTATCTGCAATCTACAATCAAGGAGACCACCATAGACGAAATTCGCACCCAAGACGGCAAGCGGCTGCACGCGACATCGGCCCCACGCACTCGCGCTATCCTGGTCGGGGCCGAGGTGAACAGCTTCCATAGCGCGTGGAGCGCCGAGGACTCGCTGCGCGAACTGACCCTGCTGGCCGAAACCGCTGGCCTGGAGGTGGTCGGCAGCCTCTACCAGAAGCTCGATCAGCCCTTCCCCAAGCACTTTATCGGCCCTGGCAAAGTGCGCGAGGTGGGCGAACTGCGCGAAAGCACCAGCGCTGGACTGGTGATCTTCGACGACGAACTCAGCCCGGCGCAAACGCGCAACCTGGAAGAAGATCTTCAGGTGGGCGTGCTTGACCGCACCGCCCTGATCTTGGACATCTTCGCCCAGCACGCACGCACGCACGAGGGCCGCCTCCAGGTGGAACTGGCCCAGTACAACTACATGCTGCCCCGCCTGCGCCGCCAGTGGTCGCACCTTGAGCGCCAAGCCGGTACCGGCGGCGGCACGTCGGCAGGCGGCGTAGTTGGTCTGCGTGGCCCTGGCGAGACTCAGCTAGAGATTGACCGGCGTCTGGTTGACCAGCGCATCGCGCTGCTCAAAGAGCAACTGGCCGATGTTCACCGCCACCGTGAGCTCTACCGCCAGCGGCGCAAGAGCAGCGGTGTGCCGGTGATCGCCCTGGTGGGCTACACCAACGCCGGGAAGAGTACCCTGCTCAACGCCCTCTGCGGCTCCGATGTGCTGACCCAGGATCAACTCTTCGCTACCCTCGATCCGACCACGCGCCAGGCCACGCTGCCCGGCAACCATCAGGTGCTACTCACCGATACCGTCGGCTTCATCCAGAAACTGCCGACCCAGTTGATCGCCGCTTTCCGCGCCACCCTGGAGGAGATCAACGAGGCTGATCTGTTGCTGCACGTGGTGGATCTGACCCACCCCAATGCCCAGGAACACGCCCAGACCGTGGAAAAAACTCTGGAGGAACTGGGGGTTGATCGCAAGCCAACCCTGACGGTGCTGAATAAGGTTGATAAGCTCGATGGGATTGATCCGTCCGAAGTGGGCCGACTGGCAGCGGAGATGGGACTGCCCAGCGATGTGATCGCCGTTTCGGCACACAAGGGCTGGGGACTGGATCTGCTCGCCGAGCGGATCGGGACAGCCCTCGCTGAAGCGATGGTGCCGCTGAAGGTCCTCATTCCCTACCAGCGCAACGACCTAGTCTCGCTCTGGCACCGTCGTGGCGTGATTGACCAGGAAGAGTACGCCGGCGACGGCACCCACATCCAGGGCCGCATCCCCCGCGCCTTGGCCCAGCAGTTCACGCGGTATGTGCGATGACGTTAACGTAGGGGCGAAGCATTCGGCTCTGACGCAAAGCGCCAGAGCCAAATGCTTTGCCCCTACTGAGGTAGATATATGCGCCTAGAAAAGATCGAGTTGCGCCGGATCGTCCTGCCTTTCCTGAACCCCTTCGAGACCAGTGGCTGGCGTGAACTCGCCAATCACTCGGTGGTCGTGCGTCTCTTTGCCGAGGGTGCCGAGGGCTGGGGCGAGGCTCCTGTAAGTACCGGCCCCTGGTATAACGAAGAGACCTACGCCACCGTCTGGGTGATGCTGCGCGACATCCTCATTCCGCTGGTGCGTGAGGCGAACCTGGAACAACCCGAAGATGTGGACGCGCTGTTCGCACGGGTGCGCGGCAACCGTATGGCTCGCTCGGCAATCGAGTTCGCCGCGTGGGATCTTTTCGGCAAACTGCGTGGCCAGAGCCTGAGCGCGATGCTCGGCGGGACGCGCACGACGGTGGATGTGGGCGTGAGTGTCGGTGTGCAGCCCAGTATCGCAGCCCTGCTGGATGTGGTTGGCGGCTATGTCCAGGCTGGCTACCGACGGGTAAAGCTGAAGATCAAGCCAGGGTGGGATATTGAGCCGACGCGGGCGGTGCGCGAGCGTTGGCCCGACCTGCGGCTTCAGGTGGATGCGAACAGCATCTATACCCTGGATGCAGCCGACCACCTGGCTGAACTAGATGCCTCTGACCTATTGCTGATTGAGCAACCCCTGGGTCACGATGACATCTTTGACCACGCCAAACTTCAGCGACGCCTGCGCACACCAATCTGCCTGGACGAGAGCATCGTCTCGCCCGAACACGCACGCTGGGCGCTAGAAATGGGAGCCTGCGGCGTGATCAACATTAAACCTAGCCGGGTAGGCGGTCTCGCCCCGGCGCGGCAGATCCACGATATGGCCCAGGCGGCCGGTGTGCCGGTCTGGTGCGGCGGCATGCTGGAGACGGGGATTGGTCGGGCGGCTAACGTGGCCCTGGCCAGCCTGCCCAACTTCACCCTGCCCGGCGACATCAGCGCGAGCAACCGCTACTTTGCACAGGATGTCGTAACTAACCCGTTCGTGCTAAATGCCGACAGCACCCTGAGCGTACCCACCGCACCGGGCTGCGGTGCCGTGGTGGATCTGGCCTATCTCGACCAGATCACGATTGAGAAGGTAATGATTTTCTAAAACAAACTGGCGACTGAAGTCGCGCCTGCGGAACCTACGGCTGGGCGTCGGCCTACGCCGACGCCGGATCCACTTTCACGACCTGCGTCATTCTTGTGCTACACTGTTGGCCCGGTAGGGGCTACATCTGCGTGTAATAATTCCAGCATCGCTTACGACACCACACGCAGCCTGAGGGTTCCCAAGGAGTTGGCCTATGTCGGCGGATCTTTCGGATTGCTCCCCAGCTACGACGGCCCTGCTGATCGCACATTGGCGTGCGGCCCCGGCCTGGCAGAAGCTGAGCTACATCAACGAGCTGAACGAGTCGCTGAAACTGCTGGCGCTGAGCGACCTCCGCCGACGCCACCCGACCGAATCGGATGCACAGCTCCAGCGCCGTCTGGCGACGCGCTGGCTGGGCACCGATCTGGCCGATCAGGTGTACGGATCCATCGGCGAGGACAGTGATGCAGCCGACTGATGTGCTGCTCCTGGTCACCGACGCGCTGGAGTCACTTGGGGTGACTTACTGTGTTGGCGGCTCGTTTGCCAGTTCGACCTATGGCGAGCCGCAGGCCACCCGCGATGTGGATATCCTCGCTGCGTTGCCAGCGGCCAAAGCCGGGCTTTTTACCGCCCGGATCGCGCCGGAGTTCTTCGTACAGATTAGCGATCTCCGTGATGCCATCGCGTTGGCCCCGACACTCCATGATAATCCCTTGCATCGGGCCTCGTGCAACCTTGTACATCGCACCAGCTTCTTCCGGGTCGATCTGTTCATTGCGTCAGGTCGCCCATATGAGTTCGCGCAATTCGCACGGCGCGTTCCCCAGACGGTCGCGCTCAACCCAGAGCGTCGCACGTACTTTGTGAGCCCGGAAGATATTATCCTGATCAAGCTGGACTGGTATCGTATGGCGCAGGGCGCCCTGGAACGCCAGTGGATCGATGTGCAGTCGGTGCTCACCACCTAGGGATGACCCTCGACACCGCGTACCTGCGCCATTGGGCCTCGCAACTGGCGCTCGCCGACCTTCTCGACGCCGCCCTGCGCGGGGCACCGCCGCCACGGCTGACGCCACCAGACGATGATTCGTCGCAGCTGCGACTGGATATCTGATTGACCACAAGAGACGAACTACTGTTTTTTCGGCTGGTACGACAAAAATAAGCTCCCCTTAATTTTATACCCATCGTACTTATAATAAGCGCGATGGGTATTATTATCTTTCGTCCGCACCATCGGGCGACCTCCTTGACCGTGCGCTGCATCATCACCAGTATACGCAATGCCGCCACGAGCGGCGGGGCAGGAGCGATGATCACCGCGAGGGAAGCGCTGGCGGTCAGTCGCCCGTTGCCACCGCATGCCCTGAGGCGGTCAGGAGCAGGGTGCCGATAGGTGCGTCAGGCGAGATCGAGCTTGCGCTGGTAGCAGTACTCGCGCTGCTCCAACCCGCAGGCAGCCCGAGGAGCGGCGGCGGCGGAAAGTCGCACGATATCGTGCGCTGCTTCGGCAAGGCTACACGACGATTGATGTTCGATCCCTCCTACGCGTAATGGTCGGCATGCCCGAGACGACACGCCCTCACGACCTGCGTCATTCTTGTGCTACACTGTTGACCGATTGAACCCGCCGCAAGCCGCCATGCTTTAGCCGAGCGGTGAGGAAGCCATAGAAGAGGTATAACTGCGTGACCGATACCAAAGTCATCTACTCGATGATGCGGGTGAGCAAGATTCACCCGCCCAATAAACAGGTACTCAAGGACATTAATCTGTCCTATTTTTACGGGGCCAAGATCGGCGTGATCGGCTCCAACGGCTCGGGGAAGAGTTCGCTGCTGCGTATTCTGGCCGGGATTGACCACGATTTTATTGGCGAGACGGCGATCTCGCCGGGGTATACGGTGGGTTTTCTGGAGCAGGAGCCGCACCTTGACGAGAGCAAGACGGTGCGCGAGATTGTTGAGGAGGGCGCGGCGGAGATTGTTGGTCTGCATAAACGCTACGATGAGATCAACGAAAAGTTTGCCGAACCTGATGCCGATTACGATGCGCTGCTGGCCGAGCAGGCGGAGGTGCAGGAGAAGCTCGACCACCTCGATGGCTGGGATATTGACAGCAAGCTCGATCTAGCGATGGACGCCCTGCGCTGCCCGCCCGGCGATGCTTCGGTGGCTGTGCTTTCGGGTGGCGAGCGGCGGCGCGTGGCCCTCTGTCGCCTGCTGCTCCGGTCGCCCGACATCCTGCTGCTCGATGAGCCGACCAACCACCTTGATGCTGAGTCGGTGGCGTGGCTGGAGCGCCATCTCCAAGACTACAAGGGTACCGTCATCGCCGTCACCCACGACCGCCATTTTTTGAACAATGTGGCTGGCTGGATCCTTGAACTGGAGCGCGGCGTCGGTATCCCCTGGCGCGGCAACTACTCAAGCTGGCTGGAGCAGAAAAAACAGAAGCTCGCCAGCGACGAGAAATCTGAGAGTCAGCGCCAGAAGGCACTCCAGCGTGAACTGGAGTGGATCGGTATGTCGCCCAAGGGCCGTCACGCCAAGGGCAAAGCCCGCATCACGGCCTACGAGCGCCTGCTCAACGAGAGCCAGGATCAGCAGGATCGCGAGCTGGAAATCTTCGTGCCGCCAGGCCCGCGCCTCGGCGACATCGTGATTCGCGCCGAGGGCGTGGCCAAAGCGTATGGCGACCGGCTGCTCTACGATAACCTCAGCTTCGACCTGCCCCCCGGCGGGATTGTCGGCATCATCGGGGCTAACGGTGCCGGTAAAACGACCCTCTTCCGCATGATCGTCGGACAGGACACGCCCGACGGCGGCAAACTGACGGTGGGCGAAACCGTCTCCCTGGGCTATGTGGACCAGAGTCGCGATAGCCTTGATGGGCAGAAGAATGTCTGGGAGGAGATCTCTGGCGGGTACGATATTATTCTGCTCGGCAACCGCCAGATCAACTCGCGAGCCTACGTGTCGCGCTTCAATTTCGCCGGGTCTGATCAGCAGAAACTGGTCGGTACCCTCTCGGGCGGCGAGCGCAACCGCGTCCACCTGGCGAAAATCCTCAAGTCGGGGGCGAACGTGCTGCTGCTGGACGAGCCCACGAACGACCTGGATGTTCACACCTTGCGCGCCCTGGAGGAGGGGCTAGAGAGCTTCGCCGGCTGCGCCGTGATCATCTCGCACGACCGCTGGTTTCTCGACCGGGTAGCCACGCACATCCTGGCTTTTGAGGGCGATAGTCAGGCGTTCTGGTTCCCCGGCAGTTACTCAGAGTATGTGACCGACTATCATCGCCGTAAGGGTGTAGAGGCTGACCGGCCACACCGGATCAGCTATAGAAAGCTGGTAAGGTAGTACCTTATGATCACCGCAGCAGATCAGATTTACGTCATTGGACATATCAACCCCGACACCGACTCGATTGTGTCGGCAGTCGGATACGCATGGCTACTCCAACAGGAGCATCCAGATCAGCGCATCGTGGCGGCGCGGGCCGGACACCTTAACCCGCAGACAACCTGGATTTTCCATCGTCTCCAGGCTGACCCGCCGCTGTTCCTGCCGGACGCCTCGCCGCGCTTCCATAGCGTGGCTCAGCGCTACGACACCACCACGCCCGATAGTCCACTGCGTGAGGCATGGACAATTGCCAACCGCACCGGCGGTGCAGCCCCAGTACTCAACCCCGACGGCACGCCCTTTGGCCTGGTGACGGTGGCGAGTCTGTTCAACTTCCTGCGCGAGAAGGTGGGCATCCACGAGCGCGGCGGCGATATGCGCGTGGGCGATCTGCTGACCCACCCCTGCCGCGAGGCGTGCGATACCGACACACCACGTTTCAAGGCGTCGGGCCGCATCCGCGATGTGCTGCCACGCATTCTGCGCGAAGAGCGCGACGAGTTCCTGGTGGTGGATGATCAAGGCTGCTACGCCGGGGTTTGTCGCCAGCGCGACGCAATGCGACCCAAGCGGCTCAAGATCGTGCTGGTGGATCACAACGAGGCGGGACAGGCGCTCGGCGCGCTGGACGAGGCCGATGTGATTGAGGTACTCGACCACCACCGCCTGGGCAACCCCACCTCGATGGTGCCGATTAAGTTCACCGTGGACATCGTGGGCAGCACCAGTACCCTGGTGACGGAGCGGATCTCGGACGCTGGCCTGAGTGCGCCCCCTCAGATCGCCGGTATGCTCCTGGCCGGGATGATCTCGGACACCCTGCTCTTCACCTCACCCACCACCACAGATCGCGACCGCCGCGCCTCCGAGCGTCTGGCCCGCTGGGCCTTTATGGGCGGATCGCCTCTGGCTGGCGAGACGATTGAGAGCTACGGACAGCAGATCCTGTCCGCCGGTGTGGATCTCTCCTCGCGCAACGCGGCTGATCTGGTGCAGACCGATTTCAAGCGCTACGAGTCGGGCAGCCTGAAATTTGCCGTCACGCAGATCGAGCTATCGAACTTCACCCAACTGGACGAGCGACTGGAAGAACTGCGCGCCGCCCTGGAGTCCATGCGTGCAGCGAGTGGACTCGACTTTGTGGTGCTGATGGCGACAAATGTGGTGGCCAGTTCAAGCCGATTGCTGGTGAGCGGAGAAGTGCCGCAGCTCGACAGCCTGCCCTACCCGCAGCGTATTGACGGCACCCGCGCCGCCGAAGGGGTTGTGTCGCGGAAGAAGCAGTTGCTGCCCCAGCTCCTCAGCGCCCTGGAGGGGTAGCAGGTGTCAGGTGTCAGGTGTCAGACACCTGACACCTGACACCTGACACCTGACACCTGACACCTGACACCTGACACCTGACACCTGACACCTGACCCCTGACACCTGACACCTGACACCTGACACCTGACACCTGACACCTGACACCTGACACCTG
>CAIXLU010000001.1 GCA_903920315.1 uncultured Oscillochloris sp. | reverse complement strand
TCCGACCCGCCGGTATTCTGGAGGGTCAGGGTGATCTGCTTGGTCGTACCGAGAGCCATGCTTGCCATGACAGATACCGGGTTGCTCGTAAGCGGGGAGACTGATTGGGCAAGGGCGGCATGATACGTCGCCGGAGCGACACTGCGGGAGAGGAGAGCGACGATCAGAGCCAGAAGAAAGGCAGCGGTGCGCCGGTAGAACATCATAGACCTGTCCTGCGCCGTGTGGGTATGCGGGTCAAAGAGTAGAGTGTGGCGCAGGTAGCGTATCAGTTCGCACACGCCATGTCAACGCGGAAGCCACTCGCCGGGGGGTGAATCCCCCGGCGAATGACAAAGAACCCTAGCGATCATCAAGGGGAATATAGTCGCGCTTGGCATGGCCGAGGTAGATCTGGCGCGGGCGCATGATCTTCTGCTCGTCGTCGTTGAGCATCTCGACCCACTGGGTCAGCCAGCCGGCGGCGCGGGGGATGGCGAACAGGAACGAGAAGTACTCGATCGGGAATCCTAGCGCCTGATAGATCAGACCGCTGTAGAAGTCCACATTCGGGTAGAGCTTCCGCGAGATGAAATAGTCGTCCTGAAGCGCGATCCGCTCCAGTTCGACGGCGATCTCCAAGAGCGGATTGGTCTCGGTGGCCTCGAAGACCTCGTAGGCCACCTTGCGGATGATCTTGGCACGCGGGTCGTAGTTCTTATAGACCCGATGGCCGAATCCCATGAGGCGACCCTCGCCCTTCTTCACTCGCTCGATGAAGCCAGGAACGTTCTTCACGCTGCCGATGTGCTGGAGCATCAGGATGACCGCCTCGTTCGCGCCGCCGTGGAGCGGGCCATAGAGAGCTGCCACCGCCGCCGAGAGCGCCGAGTAAGGATCGACTCGGCTCGACCCGACGCCACGCATGGTTGCCGTCGAACAGTTCTGCTCGTGGTCGGCGTGGAGAATGAAAAGCACATCGAGAGCCTTAGCCAGCACCGGGTTCACCGCATAGTCACGCTGGTTCATGTAATCCATCATGTAGAGCAGGTTTGCGGTGTAGCTGAGCGAGTTATCGGGGTAGTTAAACGGACGCCCGATACGGTGGCGGTAGGCGAAGGCGGCGAGGGTAGGGATCTGGCCAAGGATACGCCAGATCTGCTTCTCGCGAACTTCCGCGTTCTCAACCTCCTTGGCCTCGGGGAAGAGCGTAGACATCGCCGACAGAGCGCTGATCAAGATGCCCATTGGGTGAGCATCGTGGCGAAACGCCTGGATGAGTTCGACCTGGTTGTTGTGGATGAAGGTGTGTCGGCTGATGCGACTGCCCCACCACTCAAGGCGCTCCTTCGTAGGGAGATCACCGTAGATCAGCAGGTAGGCGGTTTCGAGGTAGGTACTCTGCTCGGCGAGTTGCTCAATCGGGTAGCCACGGTACTCCAAAATACCCTTGTCGCCATCAATAAAAGTGATCGTACTCTTGCACTCGGCCGTATTCATGTAGGCCGGGTCATACGACATCAGGCCGAAATCGTCGTCCGATGTCTTGATCTTACGCAGATCAATCGCTCGGATGGTGTTGTCCGCAATGGGCACCTCATACGTCTTGCCCGTGCGATTGTCCGTAACTGTTAGTGTGTCCTTGCCCATAGGGCCTGCTCCTTTGCCAATCCCTTATGACGTCATCACGTGTGCTGCTGTAGCGCTCCTGTTAGTCCGACCAACCGGGGCAGCAGACAATTGTATTATAGTGAGCTGAGTTCGTGGTGAGAGAAATCGTCTGATGCCTCGTCTGCGGTCATAATCTGCATGCGGCTGACATTGCGGTACAATAGCCCTGCGGAACCAACCCGGCGCATTGGTGCGCCGAGAACGCAGCACGGGTGTGTGGAGCAAGCCATGAGTTTATACCGTAGCCATCACATTGCGGCGCGTTTTGTCCCTAGCCTGTTCCAGTTATTTGTTCGCTTATATCTTCGCCCACGGGTCGAGGGCGCCGAGGGTCTTCCCACAAAGGGATCGTTCATCATTGTGGCGAACCACAACAGCCACGCGGATACGGCCGTCATCTTTACCGCGCTCCCACGCCACGCCCGCAAGCGATTTGTTGCCGCCGCTGCCCAGGATTATTTCTTCCAGGGTGGGCCGTGGCAGTTCTTCTCGCGGGTTCTCTTTAACGCCATCCCGATCTCGCGTGAACGCCGTGGTGGGCAGGATCCGTTGCGCCACGCTTCACGCGCTCTGCGCGAGGGCTACGCGCTGCTGCTCTTCCCCGAGGGTACACGCAGCAAGGATGGACTCCTCGGCCCCTTTTACAGCGGGATCGGTCGGCTGATCGCCGATTTTCCTGGTACGCCCGTGATCCCTACCTACCTCAGTGGTACCACACGGGTAATGCCCAAGGGTAAGGTTATGCCGCGACCCTTCAAGGTTACGGTGCGCTTCGGCGAGCCGATGCTGGTAAAGGCGCACCCGAAGTTTCGCGCTACCTGGAAATCGGCTGCCGCAGAGGTGCGCGAGGCGATAATCCAGCTTAGTGGGGTTGTTCCCGTCGCTGAAATACCCGCTCCCACAGAGGCCCCGGCAGAAGAAACAGAGAAGGTCGAGTAGCGAGATCGCCCCATGGATGCTCGATTGAATCAAGGCCCCGTGCAAATATTAAGAAATTGTTACACAATCACGCGTGATTGAGCCATTGTCTCGTGCGAATGTTAAAAAATCGTCATAGACAAAACATAGTACTTGGTGTATCATTAGCATATCGAAAGGGTATTGATATACGCCGAGTGTTCATGGGCGGAGGCTCGTGAAACTAATGAGGGGAGATTTCTCAATGAAGCGAATGCTACGGGTTGCAGGGCTGGTATCTCTTCTGAGCCTTGGTGCGGTTGCGGCGACGGGATGTGGTACGGCGCGTGTTTCGGCAAATTCGCTCCAGCCCCTGCGGCAGGCGACGGTGGACGGTGCGTCACAGGTGAACGTGACAATTAAGTCGTATGATGTCACTCCCGACACGCTCTCCGTCCCGGCAGGGAAAGTCTCCTTCCACGTCACCAACGCCGATCCCTCCATTACGCACGAGATGCTCGTTGTTCACGCCCAAGGCGATAGCTTTGGTCTGCCCTACGACTTTGCAATCTCCCGCGTCATTGAGAACCAGATTGACAAGCCCGGTGAGGTTCCCGATATTCAGGCTGGTACCTCCGGCGATGTTACGCTCGACCTGCCCCCCGGACGTTATGTGCTGATGTGCAATCTTGTCGCTCACTTCCAGGCGGGTATGCACACCCTCATTGACGTGGTTCCCAGCACCAAGTAACGCTTCTCCTGTCCCTAGACTTTCGATCGTATATCAAACCTTACAGAACGGGGGAACGGCATAGCCGCTCCCCCATTTTGTTGCGCCAGAAAGCACCATCTCATCGCATAATTATCGGTAGCCACTGATAGCGATCATTCAGGATACCGCTTGATGGGCGAAGCTGTGCCTCACCCAGAGGACCAGCCGTTACCCCGCCGGGGCCACGGCCAAGCTCGCCCGATAGGTAGGCGCGGAGAAATCCGGCCCATTCGCCATCTCGTGGTTCGCCGCTCGCTCCGTAGAGGTATCGCTGCACTATGGTGGGTTGCCCGCCGAGGCGCATGCTTGTCGGGAAGAAAACCGATAGGCCAGCGGCGTTATTGAGCAGGATCGGGCGACCTGTGATGCCGATACCTGATACCTGCGCTGAGGCCAGCACAAGCGGTGTCGTGTCGCCGCTCAACACATTCAGCAAAGCGACGCCCGCATCGTGCAGCGTCGTGGGCAGTGTCGTATCAGACGCGATAGCGCTCGCAAGTGCGTTGAGATCAACCAGGGCATCTTCCTGGGCGCTGATCGGGTTGCCCGACGTCTGTTCTAATGCGTTGATCATGCCATTGCCTGACGAATCATATGCCTGGATGGACTGGCGAATGCGTCCGATGGCCTTACGCATCGTGGCACTATCGCCGGTGAGCGTGGGAGTGAGGATGCTCCCAAGATTATTCAGAGCCACATTTACCCCTGTTGCTTGGCCCAGATCGTAGGCCGCGAGGCTCAACGCCTTTGTGCCATCATAACTGCCCACGGCGGTGCGGTAGCTGCTGACCAGATCTTTCGCAACCTCGGCTGGTAGATCTTTCTTCGTGCCAACCAGCAGTGGTAGGATCAGGGAGTAGTACGGTAGCGACCAGTACTCGTCTGCGGCGGCGACCATATAGCGGGCATAGGGTGCGCTTGCGGATACAATCTCAATCGCACCCATCAGCGGCGCTTGGTAAAAGAGAACATCGAGCCGTTTGCCGATCACTCCCAGGCCAGCCGTCCCAAAGGCCGACCGCAGTCCCGCGATGTCAAGCGAGGGCACGCCGACAGTTGTCATATCACTGCCCAGGCCACCAATGGGATGTCCGGGGCCAGCAATGATCAGCATGGTGTGATTGGCAGGGTAGCGCGCCAGCGCCGTTTTCACAAAATCGCCCAGGGTCGCCGGGTCGCCAGTGGAGATCTCGCCGCGCTCTTGGCAATCGGGCACAGCCGTGGGCGGCAGGTAGCAGAACTGCACCCCGGTGTCGCCATAGGTATCACTTAACGTCACAAGATGCACCTGCGGATAGGCCGATGCCAGGGTGCGTAACTGGTCGAGTTGCGGATCAAGTCGGGCGGTGCGCGAGGTATTCACCGGATCGCCAAGCTGGTTATCGCCCGCCGCATACACCATCAGCGTCCAGTCGGCGAGCGTGTTCGCCGCAGTGGGAAGGGTATTCGATGGTGTCACTGATGCCGTAGGCGGATAAACCGGCGCAGACACCAAGGTAATCGCATGCTCGTAGAACGAGAAACCGTATTGCACGCCTGCCGTATCATAGACAACCACATACCAGCGATAGCTGCGCCCGTAGTGGAAATCAAAGCTTGGCACGCTACTGAAGCTCTGTGGCGAAAGACTAAACTGCGAAACAATCCCCTTTGGCCCACATATCTGGGGCGGCAGATTGGTGTCCGGATCGATCCGCTGCGGGTCATATAGACAAAACTGGTAGAGATCACCCGCCACGCCCCGTGGGATCCAGTTCAGAGTCACGGGACTCGCATTGGTGGCCACGACCGTGCTATATGAATTGGGGTCGCGTAATGGTACATCACCGACATCCACGTCTTGGCCTGTTTTTGTCTGCCCCAGCCCCAGTGCGCTGATCGTCGGCCCAGCCCAGAATCCAACCCGGCCATCCGCTCGGGTGACGCCCGTTGATGTGTTGAGGAACCAGACTTGATATGACTCGCCCGTACCCAGGGGCTGCACCCCCAAGAAGCTATAGCCGCCCGCCGCATCGCTGACAGCGTCGGCGATGATTGCGCTGCCAGTTGGTGTGGTGCGCGAGAGAAGCACCTGGGCACCTGCGGCAGCGACGCCGCCCTGCGAGATCTTCCCACTGATCGTTGCGGACGATGCGCAGATTCCCATGTCAATGTCATCAACCCACACCTGCTGGCGCTGCGATCCACCTGATACGCTACGCAGCGTGACAAGGAACATTGCTTTGCCAAGTCCGCCCAACGTACTCAGTTGTGTCGCATCGAGGATGTCCCAGGTAACCGTGTGCCACGCGCCATCGGCCTGGACGGCAGCGGATGCCGGAGGGAATGCGTCCACGGCAATAATTGGTGCGCCAGAGTCTATCTGTCCCACCGGATAGATCTCTACCTGGAGTTGATCGCCAGGATCTGCGCTGCCAGGGGCGTAGCGATACGCGAGCGTGCCCGTGATCTCGCTGGTTGTCGCGGAGATCGTGAACTGCTGGCCCACTGAGGCC